>DATNQT010000476.1:0-12750 GCA_036703885.1 Candidatus Sericytochromatia bacterium | reverse complement strand
GATGCTTGGTCAGAGTCTAGTGGTTTGGGAAAGGCGTTTATCACTCCTGGCATCATATTTACCGAAGCCGATAATGTAATCCCAGATGTGATTTGGATTAGTAATGAACGATTAGCCCTCTTGGTAGACGATGAAGGACATCTGACAGGCGCACCAGAATTAGTAGTGGAGGTGTTGTCAGCAGGAACAGAAAATGAGCGTCGAGACAGAGAAGCAAAACTGAAACTCTACTCATCCAAAGGTGCACAGGAATATTGGATTGTGAATTGGCGCTTGCAACAAGTTGAAGTTTATCATCGGCAAAATGCCCAACTGAGATTGATGGCAACGTTGCTCAATGACGATCTACTGACCTCACCCCTGTTGCCCAATTTTAGCTGCTCTATCGCTCGATTTTTTGTCTAGAAGTCTGTAAAGGTGGCAGGTTTTAGGTTGTTAGGTGGTAGGGTGAGCGGGGAAAGCAAGGAATTAGAATTTCCCCAGAATCATAATCTTGCTCTGCTGTTCACCATAAATTTTTCCCTAAAGCCTGCCACGCCTCGAGTGAGCCTCGCCGAACTCCTACGACCTAACACCAAGACACAGGGATAGCTTCTCACACCCTACTCATTGCAGAAGTCCGTAGCGGTGGTTACATTTGAAAAGGATTCTCAACACATCCTCTAACAGGGTGTAACGCCGTGTTCCCTGTCGCTATTTTTGTCTGTATTGGTTGGCTTGTGTCTGTTTGTTTCCACGAGTTCGGTCATGCCGTGGTTGCCTATTGGGGTGGAGATACTTCAGTAAAAGAGAAGGGTTACTTGACTCTCAATCCTCTCAAATATACCGACCTTAATCTCAGTTTGATTCTGCCACTCCTGTTTCTACTAATGGGTGGAATTGCCCTTCCTGGTGCGGCAGTTTATATCGACCACCGACGCTTGCGTAATCGCTGGTGGGAGAGTGCTGTATCTGCTGCTGGTCCTTTTGCAAGTATCCTTGTCACCTTGCTGCTGGTAATACCCTTTTGGTTGGGTTTGGCAACATCGGAACACTGGGTTTGGTCTGCTCTAGCATTTTTAATCGTGCTAGAGATTTCTGTTGTTATACTCAACTTGCTGCCAGTTCCACCCCTGGATGGTTATGGAATCATCGAGCCGTGGTTGCCGCCTCAGACCAAGATACAGCTTAGGAATGTTAGTAAATATGGGATTATTATCCTTTTCGGGTTGCTATGGTATGTCAAGCCATTAAGTCAACTTTTATGGAATGCCACGTTTAGCATTTGTACAACGCTTGGGGTTCCAATAGAACTGGCTTTCAAAGGTCAAGAATCGTTCACCACATCTTCTGGAATTGTACTATTGGGTGCTGTTGGTATCGGTTTGCTAGTACGTCGGCTGACTAATCCTAAAAGCTTTTGGTATGAAAAAGGTAATGGGTTACTTAGAGCAAAGCAGTATGGAAAAGCGATCGCATCCTATGATAAAGCCCTGAAATTACAACCCGACTTTGCCCAAGCTTGGGATTATCGAGGCAGAGCTTTCGCTTCTTTAGCAGAGTATGAAGAAGCGATCGCATCCTATGATAAGGCAATTCAACTTCAGTTAGATTCTCCTGAACTTTGGACGAATAAAGGCATAGCACTGGGTTATTTGCAGCGATACGCAGAAGCGATCGCCTCTTGTGACAAAGCTATTCAAATTAATCCCGAATATGCTTACGCCTGGTATAACAAAGCTGGATGCTATGCAGAACAAGGTCAAGTTCATTTAGCAGTTGAAAGTTTACAACAGGCAATCAATCTTGAACCAGATACGTTTATTAAGTTTGCCAACACTGACCCTAGTTTTGATGAAATTCGGGATAACAAGCTTTTTAAAACGTTAATCGATAAATAGCACAAATTATTACTTACTCAAAATACTGCTCTGACTAAAGTATGCCTGCTTTCCTCAAGTACCTATCTATGCTTAATCCACTGCGTCATTATGTGGAGATCGTGCGGGGAATGCTGCTCAAAAGTATAGGCTGAGAAGTGCTTTGACCGAATGCGATCGCACCCCAAAACTACTATGTTTTTACTTAGCACTCAGCACTCAGCACTTTGCTATAGAAGTCAGGGTTCAGGAGTCAGGAGATTACCAATACGTGCTACAACAGGGGAGAAAACTTAGGTGTAATACACATCTTGTGCTAGTAAACTCCGCCTATGGAAGCCATTACCCTTGACCGTAATCCATGCGTCTTACTTGTAGAAACAGACGAAAGCTTGGCTGAACGCCTAAGCGTGGATTTGAGAGAAGCTGGATACGATACTGTCGTTGCTCCCGATGCCACAAGTGGTTGGCATCACGCTTGTGAACTTCAACCTGCAATGGTAGTTGTAGATCGAGCGCTTTCAGGAGAATCTGGACTGAGGTTATGCAATCAAATCAGAGGTACGGGTTCTCGCGTACCGCTACTCCTGCTCATGGCACGCGATACCGTTGACGATCGCGTCGCTTGTCTAGAAGCTGGTGCTGATGATTATTTCCTCAAACCCTATCGTGCGGAAACTTTCTTACAGATGGTGCGTCTCTATCTAGAGCCAAAAGCAGGCATCACCGAACAGCTAAGGTTTGGAGAACTGATTCTAGACCTGACAACCCGCAGGGCAATACGCGGTGGGCGGACGATTGATCTCACGATGAAGGAGTTTGAACTCCTTAAGTATCTGATGATGCATCCCCGCGAAGTCTTAACTCGCGAACAAATTCTCGAAAATGTTTGGGGTTACGACTTTATGGGTGAGTCGAATGTGATTGAAGTTTACATTCGCTATTTGCGCCTGAAGATTGAAGATGAGGGCGAAAAACGTCTAATTCAAACCGTGCGGGGCGTCGGTTACGTGTTGCGTGAGACGTAAAACCTTGGGGCTAGTGCAGCAAAAGCAGAACGAGAGCATTATTTATGAAGTATCGAATTAGTTTAGTAGGAATAACGCTGACTATTCTGCTGATAGGTTGTGCGTCATCAGCGCCAGCTAAAGTTGCCGATCAAACACCGCTGAAATCCGGCGAACAGCTGCCAGCCCCTCCCTCTATTACATCGTTACCCGCGAACCAAGGTCAAATGCTACCGATTTCTGCCTTAGCCGAAATGGCAGGTCAGCAGATTAAGTTGGAAGTGGCACGGACGCCTCAAGAACAGGCGATTGGCTTAATGTACCGAACCTCTCTTGCCCCTGACCGAGGGATGTTGTTTGCCTTTACGCCACCACAACCCGCTAATTTTTGGATGAAGAATACGCTAATTCCCCTCGATATGGTTTTCTTGCGGGATGGGCAAGTCAAGGCGATATTGGCGAACGTCCCTCCCTGTAAGGCTGACCCCTGTCCGAGCTACGGTCCAAACGACCCTAACCAACTCATCGACCAGGTGATTGAACTTCGAGCAGGACGGGCGGCTGAACTTGGTCTTAAGGTAGGCGATCGCGTGAAGATCGACTTCCAAGATGAGAACACCACCTCACCTACCCCATCCCCTTCATAAAGTTTTATTAACATTATTAAAAAATCTACTCGATACTTTGCCGTTTTGCAGCAAAAGTACGATACTCTTTCTTAAGGCAGAGCAAAAAAGTCAACAATCTTAGGTATTCTTGACCATGAGCAGCCGGATAGGACTTGGCATTTTTGCTAAGTAAAGAAGGTAAACGGGTTACGCTAGTTAGTTTTGGCGGTTCACCGCTAAATTGTGGTGTGAGATTGTATAACTAACAACGTAAACCAAAACGCAATCCTACCATTTTACAGATGGCTTTGGAAAAAGCATTTTTGTAAAAGAATTAAGCAACGTTTGCTTGAAACGGTTCAATAATGGTTGCCGTCACCAAGGGAGCGAGGCTTGGTTTCCCAGCTTAATGAATGGGGAAATCTAGTAGCTCTAAGTGTGACACGGTCATCCTTTATGGGCAAAAAAGGTGAAAGGCAAACGGAGTTGATAAAAATCTCAAATTAACAGTGATTTCAGTCACAGGTAGTAACGGTTTCAGCCCTCAATATAAGAGCAGAGAAACTGTAAACAGTAGACAGATTAAAGACTGGCTACCAGTGGCTTAAGGACGCAGGACACTAATATCAAAATGGAGCAGATGAGAGGAGGTGAAACTAATGATGGCACCTGGAACCTATACGAGATTCCTTCGCTTTCTTCAAGAAGAGTTAGCGATTTCTAAAGATTCTATTGCGATGGCTCAACGCCATTTAGAACAAGACCCAGGCCCTTTACCAATGATTCTTTGGCAGTATGGTTTGGTGACGCTTAAGCAATTAGATCAAATTTACGACTGGCTGGAAACAATCTAAGATTGGATGAATTGGCGAGGAGCAGACAACTAATGTCCAAATGCTTACGCCTTTGGGTTAATCAAACCCCCAGGCAAGTCTCTATTTTCTATAGTCTTTCACAATTAATTTCATTACAAAAAAGAGCGAGTCCATGAGCGACTCGCTCTTTTTGATCGGGGTGTTAATTGTTCCTTGCTGGCGGAAATTGCTGAGTATGATTAGCTATTAGTAAGCAACTACCTTTGAGCAAACACCCTAGCGGCTGCCGCAACACCTGCTCCTGGTATCATCGATTCATATCCCAATTCCCAAAGGGTGGCTTCAAGCGCACCAATGGCGGCAAGAATATCCCGATCGCTCACAAAGCCAAGATGACCAATACGGAAAATTTTCCCCTTAAAGTCGTCTTGCCCTCCCGCTAAAGCAATATCAAAGCGCTTTTTCATCACACTGCGAATTTGCTCTGACTCCACCGACACCGGAGCAACCGCCGTAATCGCAGGGCTAGCCGCCTCATCGGGAGCAAACAACGGTAAGGAAAGCGCCTTCACAGCGTCGCGAGTCGCCCTCATCAAACGTTGGTGACGCGCAAAGATCGACTCCAACCCTTCCTTTTGCATCATCCGTAGCGCCACCTGTAGCGCCAAAACTAAGTTAACGGGTGGAGTAAAAGGATTGCTATTTTTAGCTGCCGCTTTCTTGTACGCCCCCAAATCCAGGTAGAAGCGAGGCAGTTTTGCTGTTTTATAAGCTTCCCAGGCTTTAGAACTGACAGACACAAACCCTAGTCCAGGAGGAATCATGTAGCCCTTTTGGGAACCCGACGCCACGACATCAATTCCCCAAGCATCAATCGGTATGTTGACCGCCCCCAAGCTTGTAACGGCGTCAACAATCATCAGCGCTGCACCGTGCTCTTTAACGTGGCGATTAATCGTTTCTAGGTCGTTGAGAACCCCAGTAGAGGTTTCTGAGTGGGTAATGATGACGGCTTTTATTTTCTTTTCTGTATCGGCAGCAAGTTTTTCTCTGAACTGCTCGGTATCTAAAGGCTTACCCCAATCCGCCGTTATTTTATCAACCTCCAGACCAAAAGCCGCACTCATTAACGCCCAGCGATCGCCAAATTTCCCATTACAGCCGACCAAAACGCGATCGCCAGGGCTTAGGAAGTTAATAATCCCAGCCTCCATCGCCCCTGTGCCACTAACCGTTAAAACCAAGACATCATTCTGAGTTTGATGTAACCATTTGAGGTTTTGGGTCACCTCTCCCATAATTTCGCTAAATTCACCGCTACGATGCCCGATGGGGTGCTTCGAGAGAGCCAGTAATACTTGTTCCGGTACTGGCGTCGGGCCAGGAATCATCAGCATCAGCTTGTCGTCCATTTCCTTAATCCTCTATCTTTTCGCTGCGCATAATTTAGGATCGCACAACTCCCTCAAGCATTTTTCGATTAATGGCGCAACTGTCATTAAATCTTTTGAATTGACCTAGTCTTACACCTGTCGCTAATTCCTGCTAAGTAGGTAGGCAGGAATAAACCGAACCATGTTACAAAATGTAAAGTTATGGGAAACCCTTACCAATGACTAATGACCAATGACGATCCTTACCAGTTAACTTTAATCGTGCCGACCTACTTACTTGCTAACTTCAGGTTTCTGATCTAAGGGAAAAACATCCGTTGAGGGTTCTGATTCAAAGCTGACGCTATTAAGAGACCAGCGATATTCAACAGGTAAGTTGGCTCTCTGACAAGTTTGTTCTAATTGCTTCTGCTGGGCTAAGGCTTTGCGGAGAGTGCCGATCAATTGATGAACCTGCTCTCGAACTGCTGGTTTTTGACTGGCAGCAAACGACGTTTGCCGCTCTAGAAGTTGAAGAAGCAGTTCGTAGTGAATGTAAGACGGAAGGGGGATTGGCTCCATGTAACTTGGTTTACCTCAAATGGACGAATCTGCGATGGCGTAGTATCCCGTTAGGGTTGGTGTAGCACCGGAGCGGTGGTCAGAAGGCGCTACCTTTGCACAGGGATTGCTCGGCATAGCATAGCCTCCTACTCTTGGTTATCGCAATGATAATAGGTTCGTAGCTTACAAATTACGAACTGGGAAACAGACTGGCGATCGCTAGAGCTGGGTCTGGCTGTTTCACCAATGATTCACCAATTAGAACGGCAGTAGCACCCGCAGATGCCACCGTTTCTAGATCGGCGGAAGTATGCAGCCCTGACTCGCTGACAACCAAGATGCCACGTTCCTGTAGCAGGTTACCCCGCGCTGCCAGGATATGGCAGGTCGTGTGCAGATCGACCGAGAAATCTTCCAAGTTGCGATTATTTATACACACTAGGGTAACGCTATCCAGGGATAATACGCGGTCTAACTCTTCAAGAGTATGAACTTCAATCAAGGGGGTCATCGACACAGCATTGGCAATTTTGACAAAGTACTGGAGGTCTTGATCTGACAAAATTGCGGCAATCAGCAAAACCGCGTCTGCCCCATAGCTGCGAGCAAGGTAGATTTGGTAGGGGTAGATGATGAAATCTTTACATAACAAAGGCTGGTCAACAGCCGCGCGAATATTCGCCAGATTGTCCCAGCTGCCTTGAAAAAATTTTTGATCGGTCAGCACTGATATAGCATTAGCTCCCCCTTGGCTATAAGATTGAGCGATCGCTACTGGGTCAAAATCCTCACGGATGACGCCCTTACTCGGAGACGCCTTTTTAACTTCAGCAATCAGTGCTGGACGAGTTTTTCCTGAAAGCAGAGCTTCTTTGAAGTTACGGGCGGGCGGTGCTGTTTGTACCCGCTTCCGTAACTCCACTAAAGGAACACGTTCCCGCATCTGCTCAACTTCTGTTTCTTTGTGCCAGACAATTTCTTCTAGGATATGGCGCGGCTGGGCATCTGGAAGAACAACTTGATAACGAACGATGCTTAGATCGATAGATGGGCTAGGTGGGCGGCGGCGGATTTGCATCAATTGGTTATTGGTTATTGGTTATTGGTTATTAGTTATTGGTTATTGGTTATGAGTTATTGGTTAGTGAGCTAAAAACAAACAACAAATAACAAACAACCGACTAATGACTAACAACGGCTCGTTTGTAGGCTTCGTCTAGCACTTCCGACAAGGTAGGGTGAGCATGGACTAAATAGGCGAGGGTGTTGACAGATTGCCGTAGCGCGATCGCATTAGATGCCTCGTGAATTAAATCCGAAGCGTGGATGCCCAGGATATGAACGCCGAGGACTTCCCCAGTATCTTTGCGGTAGATCACCTTGGCGATGCCATCTGCCTCTCCTTGGGCGATCGCCTTGGAGTTTGCCTTAAAGTAAGACCGTACTGATGTTACTTCAAATCCCTCTTTTTCACCTAACTCTTTCGCCGCTGGCTCGGTCAGTCCCACATAACTGATTTCTGGATGAGTGAAAGCTGCCGCTGGGATGCTGCGATAGTCTACAGTGCGGTGACGGCCACACATATTCTCCACCGCTGCAATGCCTTGAGCGGAGGCGGCGTGAGCCAGCATCAATTGACCCGTTGCATCACCAATTGCCCACAAGTGCGGTACAGGTTCTCCTGCCGAGAGTACTGCCATTGTGTCATCTACAGCAATAAAGCCTCGACGATCGGTTTCAATCCCGACACTCTCCAGCCCCAAATTTTTTGTTGCTGGAATCCGACCCGTCGCCACGAGGCAGGCATCGACTTCCAGGACATCCACAACTTCTTTCGTTTTGGCGTCAGCCAATTCAATTACCACAGGGGTTCCTGGGATAACTTTCATTGCCAGCTTACCCACATGGGTTTCAATGTCGCGGGGCGTAATCAGAATCCGCGCCGCTAGTTTAGCAATATCCGGGTCAAAGGTTGGCATCAGTTGGTCTAATGCCTCGATCATTGTGATTTCCGAACCAAGCGCCGTGTAAACATCTGAAAACTCTAAACCGATGTAACCACTGCCAATAATCGCTACCCAATCGGGTATCCAGTCCAGCTTCAAGGCGTCGTCACTGGTAAAGACTGTTTTGCCATCTACCTGAATTCCTGGCGGGACAAAGGGCACAGAACCTGTGGACAGAATGATATCTTTGGCGGTGATAGTTTTTTCACCCCCGTCCGTAGCAATTGTTACCTTTTGTTGACCGGCTACCTTGCCCCAGCCTTGAATAATATCAACACCTAAGCGTTTGAGACTATTCGTGAGATCGCCACGAATTTTACTGACCAGATTACTAGCGTGATCGGCGATCGCTTGTCGGTCAAACTCAACGTTGCCAATCTGAATGCCCAGCGACTTAAGGTGGTGGGTATTGCGTAACTCCCGTACCCTTCCAGAGGCAGCTAGTAGAGCTTTTGAGGGGATACAGCCCCGGTTGATACAGGTTCCGCCCATCTCGGCTGCTTCAATAATGGCGGTTTTCAAGCCGCAGCTAACCGCGTGTAAAGCAGCACCATGACCGCCTACACCCGCACCAATAATTACCAAATCGTAATCAAATTCCTGAGTCACATCCGTCTCCTGGTGAGCATCGCCCTCTTTATTCTCAACTTGACCAATCAACGATCGCAAGTCCTTCATCTGATTCACCTACTCATCTTGTCGCCAAGCCGAAAACAATAACAAAAGCTTGAGTTTGAGGTTGTCAATTGGAATTTTGGTTTTTCTATGGGTTATTTTTTAGTGAAAGTTTCACAAACACAGTGTTGTATCGTTGAAGTTTTCCCCAGCTATTCTCCAAATTAGAAGTAGTACGCAAGGAAATTAAACCCGATGGACGAGCATCAGCAAGATCGGCGGCGTGCTGCTGCCAGAGCTTTTACAGAATCACTTAACCAACTACAGAATATATTGACACAGGAGGCTGAAACATCTGAATCTAAGTTACAGCCAGAAAGCCTTGGCTCTTCAAATAACTGGAGTGAGTCAAAGGCTTGGGAAGATGCAGCAGCTGACCTCGATCTATTTTTTGGCGACGAGCAATCACTAGAAGATGGATTAGCGGAGGAGAGTTAAACGTTAAGATTCACAACTTCCTATCTCCCACTCGTTGGCGTCGGGCTTCGTACAACATTAAAGCCGCAGCGATCGCTAAATTCAATGACTCCACTCCTGGCATCAGAGGAATTTGCACTCGCTGATCTGCGCTGGCGACCAAGTCTGCACTGAGTCCAGCCGCCTCGTTGCCCAGCAGAATCAGGGTAGGACGGCGCAAATCGATATCCCAATAACTCACCGTTGCAGCGGGTACTGTTGCCACTACCTGTATCCCTTGAGCCTGACATTGGTCAACAACCTCTTTCAAATCGGCACTCACTGTGACTGGCAGTCGGAACCACTGACCTGCTGATGAGCGTAAAACCTTCGGATTATCTAAATCCACGCTATCCTTACTCAACCACAAGCGATCGACACCAGCCGCCGCCGCCGTTCGGATCATCGTTCCTAGGTTGCCTGGATCTTGCACCGTTTCCAGAGCTAGACCGACAGACGTGAGTAAAGGTGACCCAAAATCAGCCGTAGACATTCGCCTTGCCGTCGCCACAACACCATCCGGTTGAACAGTTGTTGCGATCGCCTTCAGAACTTCCTGACTTACTAATTCTATTCGTTGACATCTTTGGGCAGCCTCCTGCCAAAGTTGCTGATGACGCTCCTGCCATTCTGGCGTACAACAAATCGTTACCAACGGGTAATCAACTGCACAAGCTTCTTCTAAAAGGTGTGTTCCCTCCAACAAAAATAGTTGCTGCTCCCGCCGTCCCTTGGCTTGATGTAGCTTCCTAATTTCCTTTACCAGAGGATTCTGAGTACTTGTCAGCATGAACTAGGGGTTAGAGACTGGGGACTGGGGACTAGAGACTGGGGTAAGAAGTGGGAAGGTAATTAGAAACAAGGCTTCATGACCTTATCAGTAACTCCTTAGTACCCCTAGCTCCTTGTCTGAGATCCGGTAGCCTCCAGCCCCTAATCCCTAAAATGCGGAACCCGGGACTTGAACCCGGAAGTCCTTGCGAACACTAGAACCTGAATCTAGCGCGTCTACCAATTCCGCCAGTTCCGCAAACTGTAGTAGTTTCCTTCGCAGTCTATTATCATGCAGCAACCTTTGACATTCGTCAACCAATTGCCTCTAAAAAATCTAGCAAACCCTTTAACTATGCGTGCTAAAGTGTTTGAGACAAAATCAGAAAAATACCAAAAAACAGAAAGTAGTGCCGCGAACCTACCTGAAAATACTGTACACCCTCATGGGACGGGTGGGCGACAGAGGTCTGGACTGAACACTCAACACTACCGAAGGTGGGAGGATGATAAAAATCTAGACATTTGCAATCTTTCAGGTAGAATCAGAACCAAATTTTAAAAAATGATTGCGTATTCCGCTGATTCTGGAGGATAGACCCATTAATCACTCTCTGAGCCTGATAGATAGCAACTCTCTGCCCGAAGAAGACAAGTCAGTTCTACAAATTTGGGGTAGAGCTTCCCTACAGGGGCACGTCAAAATTAGTGGAGCCAAAAACTCTGCCTTAGCAATTATGGCAGGGGCTTTACTGTGTCCGGAAGATTGCCGACTGCGCAACGTGCCCTCTCTCGTAGACGTTATGCGAATGGGCCAAATTCTCTCGGCTCTAGGCGTGAAGCTAGAACGTAATGGTGACACCTTAGACATCGATGCCCGTCATTTAGGACAGTCAAAAGCGCCATACGAGTTGGTCAGCCAACTGCGAGCTAGTTTTTTTGTCATTGGTCCAGTACTAGCACGGTTGGGAGTCGCACGAGTCCCCCTACCTGGCGGTTGCGCTATTGGTGCTAGACCTGTAGACCTCCACGTCCGGGGGTTACAAGCTATGGGAGCCGAGGTGCATATTGAGCATGGAATTGTTCACGCCTATGTAAGTGGCAGTGGTTCTAAAAAGTTAAAGGGTGCAAAAATTTATCTGGATTACCCCAGTGTGGGAGCCACAGAAACCCTGATGATGGCGGCAACTTTGGCAGAAGGAGAAACGACCATTGAAAATGCCGCTCAAGAGCCAGAAGTTGTAGATTTGGCTAATTTCTGTAAGGCGATGGGAGCAAGAATTCGGGGTGCTGGCACGAATACCATCACTGTTTCTGGCGTTCCCAGCTTACACTCAGTGGACTACTCGATTATTCCTGACCGAATTGAGGCAGGAACATTCTTAATAGCTGGAGCAATCACCCAGTCTGAACTAACCCTCTCACCTGTAGTGCCAAACCATCTCACTGCGGTCATTGCCAAGCTACGCGACATTGGTATCAAGGTAATTGCAGAAGAACCTAACTGCTTACGGATTGTTCCTGGCAGACTACGAGCAACAGATATTGAAACCTTGCCCTATCCGGGGTTCCCCACTGATATGCAAGCACCGTTTATGGCTTTGCTAACGTTGAGCGAAGGCGACAGCGTTATCACAGAAACCGTGTTTGAAAACCGACTGGGTCACGTTGCGGAATTGAATCGCATGGGCGCAGATATTCGGGTAAAAGGTAAGAATGCAATTATCCGAGGAGTACCAATGCTATCCGGTGCCCCAGTAGTGGCGACGGACTTACGGGCATCGGCGTCCCTCGTGCTAGCAGCACTGGCAGCAGAGGGAAAAACGACTATTCAGGGACTGCATCATCTAGACCGAGGCTACGACAAGCTAGAAGCCAAGCTACGGCAGTTGGGAGCTAAAATCCAGCGGGTTCAGGAAGAGGCAGATGTGGAGGAGACTTCGACAGCTCAACCTAAAATAACTGCGCCGTCTCAGCCAGCGTAACTGTTAGCGGTCAGCTTCAACGAAAATTGCTATCTCTCCCCATCCGGCTTCGTGCAGGACGGGGAGAAATTTTCATCCTTAGTTGTGTACGCAGTGGCGTTTCTTGCCAAAGTCGAATTATAGTAATTCTTGGAATCCCCACTATATTCCACTTCGGAATTAGCGGAGGGAGGATGTCATTCCTCTACCAAGATCCTCTCCTAACTACCTGGCTGTAGTAGGAAGCCCAGCAATACGCTTCATGTGAGAGATGCGAGCCTGAAAAGTCTGCTCAAAAGTGTGTTGACGGGCAAACTCAAGCGCCCGCAACGACATCGCTTTAATCTGATGAGGCTGACGACTCAGCTGTGCCACCTTCAGTGCCAACAACTTGGGACAATCCATTTTCACCAGCCATCCCGCTTTTGATTGAGCCACAATCCCCTCAAACGCTTCATTAGCATATCCGACAATCGGCACCCCACAAGACATCGTTTCGATATAAGTACACGACGGGTCGCCCTGGCGATGACAACAAATAAACAAATCGATATTGGCTTTGACAAACGGAAAAAACTCACTCTGAAAATCTGGCACTCCCATCATCTGGACACAATCACCTAGCCCCGAAGTAGCAATAGTCTGTTGCATC
>DATNQT010000475.1:0-10133 GCA_036703885.1 Candidatus Sericytochromatia bacterium | reverse complement strand
ATGTGGAACTCGATGCACTTCACCACGAACCGAATTGGACAGAAGCGCCGATAGATGTCTTCCGAAAGCGTGTAGAACAATCGCTCAGTGGTAATAGCTGGGTTGTTGATGGGAACTATAGTAAAGTACGCGATATTGTGTGGAGTAGAGCGGATACAGTTATTTGGCTAGACTATCCTTTGCCTTTAATTATGAAGCGGGTGGTGTGGCGGACGTTTCGACGAGTAGTAACGCAAGAAGAACTTTGGAACGGGAACCGCGAAACCTGGCAAACAACCTTAAGCCGCGATTCTATAATTCTCTGGGTACTTCAGACTTATCGAAAAAGCCGAAAAGAGTATTCCATTCTATTCAATCAACCTGAGTATACCCATCTCAAGGTCATGCATATGCGATCGCCCAAAACCACGCAAGCTTGGCTTTCAAGTTTGACAGCATAGAAAATAGCATCTTGCTAATCTATCTGCATTTATCTGTGTAGCCTTCGGCAAGGCTTCGCCTACATCTGCGGTTTATTTGTTAGCCTGAATGACTTGCAGACTCCCCCCAGCATGAAAAGTATGAGCTGATTTTCCAAACCCCACTTCCTTAAGCAACTCAACTAAATCAGTTTCCAACAACTGCCAAGACGTTTCCGTTTCAAACAACCACAGAAATAACGTTAACCCAGGCCAAAACAGAAAATTGGTTGGTTTGTGAAAATCTACCAGCGCAAACACACCTCCCGGTTTCAGTACTCGGTAAACTTCCTTGAGAATTTGTCGCAGCACCACGGGCTTCATCTCATGCATCGCCACACTGGTATGCACTAAATCAAACTGATTATCGGGAAACGGCATTTCCTCTGCCAGTGCTTCCACATACTTAGCTTGAGGGACATTCCGCTGCGCTCGTTCCAGGGACACTGGCGAAATATCCAGTCCTGTGACATCCTGAGACAATTGCACCAGATATTGAGTTGCCTGACCACTGCCGCAACACAAATCTAATACTTTTGATTCTGAAGAAATTGTTAAGCCCTGCAAAGGAAGCTGGTGGAACTGTACTTCTCCCCCCACACTGAGGGCGGCAAGACGAGAAACCCCATCATAGAGCCACTGGTATTGATAGCTCCAAGTTCTTAAAACTGTTGCCACTGCTCACCTCCTGGTAAAGATGTGTGTTTCTTGCTACGCACTGAAACTCTTAAAAGAATATATTGTTAAAATCAGTTACAAATATGAAAGTTTTAGGAAGCTGTTATCACTATGGGTCGTGTTGGGGTTTTACTGCTAAATTTGGGTGGGCCAGATGAACTAGAGGATGTTCGTCCTTTTCTATTTAATTTGTTTTCCGACCCTGAAATTATCCGCCTGCCCTTTTCTTGGCTGCAAAGCCCGCTTGCCTGGTTGATTTCAACGCTACGTGCGAAAAAGTCGCAAGAAAACTACAGGCAAATTGGTGGTGGTTCGCCATTAAGGCACATTACACAAGCACAGGCTCAAGCGCTCCAGGAACATTTGCAGACTAAAGGGCAAAATGCAAATGTCTATATCGGAATGCGTTACTGGCACCCCTTCACTGAAGAAGCGATCGCTCGGATTAAACGAGATGCGATCGAGCATCTAGTAATTCTACCCCTCTATCCCCAATTTTCCATCAGTACCAGTGGCTCCAGCTTCCGTCTCCTGGAACAACTGTGGAAAGAAGACCCATCCCTCAACCGAATTGAATATACCGTCATTCCTTCCTGGTACAACCAACCCGGCTACCTGCAAGCAATGGCGCAGTTAATTGCCCAGGAACTCGATCAATTTCCCAACCCTAACTCGGTTCATATCTTCTTCAGTGCCCACGGCGTCCCGGTAAGCTACGTTACAGAAGCGGGTGACCCCTACCAGCAAGAAATTGAAGATTGTACTGCACTCATCATGCAGACTCTAAACCGCCCCAACCCCCATACGTTGGCTTATCAAAGTCGAGTTGGTCCTGTAGAATGGCTTAAACCTTACACCGAGGAGGCGCTTCAAGAACTAGGTGAGCAAGGGGTTGAAGATTTGCTAGTAGTGCCAATTAGCTTTGTCTCCGAACATATCGAAACCCTTCAAGAGATTGATATTGAATATCGAGAGCTGGCAGAAGAAGCAGGCATTCACAACTTCCAGCGCGTACCAGCACTCAATACCCATCCTGTCTTTATCGATTCTCTAGCAACTTTAGTTGTTGAAGCCCTCGATGCCCCCAACCGTCACCTGTCAGAGGTGATACGCCCGAACAAGAAAGTCAAGATGTATCCGCAAGAGCGTTGGGAATGGGGAATGACCACAGCTGCCGAAGTTTGGAACGGTCGTTTAGCAATGATTGGTTTTCTGGCTTTAGTATTAGAGCTAATCAGCGGTCAAGGTCCGCTACACTTCGTCGGATTGTTATAAAAAGGTTAGACTCTCCTGAATTAATAACCCTGTAGAGCCGTAATTCTCCACAGGGTTATACAAATGACTAAAACAGTATTATTTTGGTTCTAGCGGAATCGCCGTTTGCGCCGTCTTGCGACAGCTTTGCGCTTTTTCTTTTCGATTGGAGTCTCAAAATGACGCAAACGCTTCATATCAGCAAAAATTCCTGCCTTTGAGACTTGACGTTTGAATCGGCGCAAGGCTGACTCAATTCCTTCATTTTCGCCTACTACCACTTGGGTCATGCTATATCCTCCTGAGCGTGAACAAATAATTTAATTGGGATGACCGCACTCACCCAACTGCTTTTCTAGCAAAATTGGCGATAACAACAATTCGGGAACCTTGTGTTTCCAGTAGTTGACATTATAAGCCGCGCTGCTAAGTGTACACTTACCCCGTTCTTCTAACCTCATACTACTAAGGTCAATTAGAAGCAACTTCGGTTGTTTAGTGTACCTTTATTGATGATGCTGAGACATTAAACTTAGTAGCTACGAGAGTAACCACTGCGTTTTTTATCTTCGCGAGGCTTGGCTTTGTTCACTCTAAGAGTACGTCCCATCCACTCTGCACCATCAAGAGCCTCAATTGCTGCATCTTCCTCAGCATCTGATGACATCTCCACGAAACCGAACCCACGAGGGCGTCCCGTTTCACGGTCAGTAGGAATTTGCACTCGCGTTACAGTTCCGTACTCTGTAAAGACGCTTGTTAGATCCTCTTGCGTAACATCGTAGGATAGGTTGCCTACATAAATTGACATAAGAAAGTCTCCAGAACCAAAAGAATGTAGAGATTTAGATCCGGAGAGACGCCTGTAAATACCCAACAGAAACACTGCAGCCGAACATAATTCTCGGTAACTACCCTAACACATCAACTTGTCGGCTAGCTACCTCAGTAATGATAGACCTATCAAATGGTATTTGACAATAACAACTAATACAACTAAGCCTAACCTCAGCGATCGCATTAGTGCTTAAAATTACAAAACTCACGCGCCCGCTTCACCTCCAAGAGTTAACTCAGGCTTGACTGACTGATACAGAAGCTCTCCTCTAGCTCTTTCTGGTTTGAGGTGCAAAGCTTATATTTAAGGGAGTTAATGATAGGAGAAAAGCATTAACTAACCTATAAAATAGATGGGGGATGGGGGGATGTGGAGAAAAGAGATATTTACAGATCGCTGTGAGCTTTTATCCTAGAGTCTCACCCATAAAAACTTGCTTGAGCCTATTTAAGGGCAAGAGCTAACCCACTGACTAGCGAGTCATGATTAAGCCGTGCGATCGCTTTATCAATTATCTCTAATCCCTGTTCAAGCGTTTCAATAACCGCTAGTTGTCCGCGCAACTCAGCTGCCCCAGCAAAACTTTTAGCATACCAAGTCATGTGCTTGCGAGACTGACGAATTCCGCGATCGCCTTTATACTCCCATAATGCTTGAAGATGTTCCCGCGCACATTCTAATCGCTGTACTGGCGTCGGAGGCGTCATCTCCTGCCCCGTTTTCAGAAAATAGTCAATTTCTCCTACCAAGAACGGATAACCCATCGTCCCCCGCGAACACATAACGCCATCAGCGCCCGTCTGTTCCAGGCATTTCACCGCCGCTTCAACCGAGAAGATATCTCCATTCGCAATGACTGGGATAGAAAGAATCTCCTTAACTCGCCCAATCCACTCCCACTTCGCGTTGCCATTGTAGCCTTGGGAGCGAGTGCGCCCGTGTACCGTAATCATCTGCGCCCCAGCATCTTCCATCCGCTTGGCAAAGTCCAGAATATTGATTTCCTTATCTGTCCAACCGATGCGAGTTTTGACCGTAACTGGCACATTCACCGCCTTAACAACTGCCCGGACAATTGCCTCAGCCGTTTCGGGTTCCCGCAATAGGGAAGAACCACCGCCATTCTTAGTGATTTTGTTGACTGGGCAACCCATATTAATATCAACCGTATCCGCCCCTTCCTCCACCGCCATCTGCGCGGCTTCTGCTAGGAAGTCTGGACGGCAGTCAAACAACTGGATACTAATGGGTCGTTCGTTCGGGTCTACCTCCATAATCTTAGGTAGCTCCTTCACATAATGCAGCCCCGTTGCATTCACCATCTCCGTGTACATCATCGACTCTGGGGCATAGCGCCGCACCAAACGGCGGAATACCATATCTGTAACGCCAGAGAGAGGCGACTGCAACACCCGGCTTTTCACCTCAAAAGAGCCAATCTTAAGCGGTGTTGAGAGTCGAGCTTGCAAGGTGGGAGATAGAGAAACCATAGAGGAGATGTTGCGGCAATCTAGCTTTTCTATTTTACTCAGTAAGAGCTAGCTGTATTGGTATACATCCTGATTTCCAGCAGGGAATCAAGGCTAGTTGTAATAGTTAAAGTTCTCTTTATAGGACTATAAATAAATCGTTAACATCATCAACTCCTCAAACTGAAGGTGCATTTTTGTGGCAAAACAGTCAGATGACACGCCCTAGTACTGCGGCGCGGAAGTCAAAAGTCAAAAAGCTTTATTTGTAGGCTTTTGAGCTTGTTTCAAATAGTAGGGGAATTTCTGCCGTGTTGTACTAGGTGCTGTGGGTGGCAGTTGATTTTGACCAAAACTCCATCTCTGGCGGCAACCACACCCAAGCCGTTACGGTTCGCACCAATCTCTGAAGTCGATAACTTTAATACATTAAACACAGTGAAAGCAATCAAGAGTAGTTAGCGAAGGGTTGCACATCACGTTAAGAAGGAGTGATGCTCACGCTTGAGAAAGCCAACCGTCCCCATTAGGTTCGGGAACCCCTCCTTCATCACAAAGGCTAACAATGCCCAGTATAGAGATTGGTAGCAATCCAATGGTATTGAAGAAAAGCCAAAGCTGCTGATTGAACTTTTTGATGGTTCAAGTTTCAGCCTCTCCCGCCCAATCAGTATTGTAGTTAAACGAACTCGGAACACTCTTATGGCAAAAGTTGTTGGAATTGACTTAGGTACAACTAACTCCTGCGTCGCTGTAATGGAAGGTGGTAAGCCTACCGTCATTGCCAACGCAGAAGGTTTTCGGACAACACCTTCGGTTGTAGCCTATGCGAAAAATGGCGATCGCTTAGTCGGTCAAATCGCCAAGCGTCAGTCGGTGATGAACCCCGAAAATACTTTTTACTCCGTCAAACGCTTCATTGGGCGCAGATTTGATGAAATAACCAACGAAGCGACTGAAGTTTCTTACAAAGTCCTCAATGCTGGCGGTAGCGTCAAGATTGATAGCCCTGCTCAAAGCAAGCAATTTGCACCCGAAGAAATTTCTGCTCAAGTGCTACGCAAGCTAGTAGAGGACGCTAGCAAATACCTCGGTGAAACCGTTACCCAAGCTGTCGTTACCGTTCCTGCTTACTTCAACGACTCTCAGCGTCAAGCCACCAAAGATGCTGGTAAAATTGCTGGCGTCGAAGTGCTGCGGATTATCAACGAACCTACCGCCGCTTCTCTGGCCTACGGTTTAGACAAGAAAACCCAAGAAACTATTCTAGTATTTGACTTGGGTGGTGGTACGTTTGACGTATCCATCCTTGAAGTTGGCGATGGTGTCTTTGAAGTATTGGCAACAAGTGGTGACACTCACCTTGGTGGTGACGACTTCGACAAGAAAATAGTTGATTACCTCGCTTCAACCTTCCAAAAAGACGAAGGTATTGACCTGCGTAAAGATAAGCAAGCGCTGCAACGCCTAACCGAAGCCGCCGAGAAAGCCAAGATTGAGCTTTCCAGCGTTACCCAAGCCGAAATTAACCTACCCTTCATCACGGCAACCCAGGATGGTCCCAAGCATCTGGATACGGTCTTAACCCGCGCCAAGTTTGAAGAACTCTGCGCTGACTTGATCGACCGTTGCCGCGTCCCTGTTGAAAACGCAGTACGTGACGCCAAAATCGACAAGAGTGCCATTAACGAGGTTGTCTTAGTTGGTGGTTCCACCCGGATTCCTGCCGTTCAAGAATTGGTCAAGCGGGTTCTCGGTAAAGATCCAAACCAAAGCGTTAACCCTGATGAAGTCGTCGCTGTCGGTGCTGCAATCCAAGCTGGTGTCCTTGCTGGTGAAGTGAAGGATATTCTGCTTCTCGATGTCACGCCGCTATCTCTGGGTGTTGAAACCTTGGGTGGTGTCATGACCAAGATTATTCCTCGCAACACCACTATCCCCACCAAGAAGTCGGAAACCTTCTCGACGGCTGTAGATGGTCAGACCAACGTAGAAATCCACGTTCTCCAGGGTGAGCGTGAGATGTCCAACGACAACAAGAGCTTGGGAACCTTCCGTCTGGATGGCATCCCACCTGCTCCTCGTGGCGTTCCCCAAATCGAAGTCACCTTCGACATCGACGCTAACGGTATCCTCAACGTCACTGCAAAAGACAAAGGTACTGGTAAAGAGCAATCGATCAGCATTACTGGTGCTTCAACGCTACCGGATGCCGAAGTTGATCGCATGGTCAAGGAAGCCGAAGCCAATGCCTCTGCTGACAAAGAGCGTCGTGAGAAGATTGACCGCAAGAACCAAGCCGATTCTCTCACCTACCAAGCTGAGAAGCAGCTCGCTGAACTAGGCGATAAAGTTCCAGCCGCTGATAAGACTAAGGTAGAAGGGCTGATCAAAGACCTGCGGGATGCGGTGTCCAAAGAAGACGACGATCGCATTAAGACTCTGACCACTGAGTTGCAACAGTCACTCTACACTATTGGCACGAACCTCTATCAACAAGGTGGCGGTGGTCCAGATGGTGGCACTCCAGGTGCTGGTCCTGGTGCTGCTGGTACGGATGGTGCTTCTAGCGGTGGAAATTCCGATGATGTGATTGATGCTGAGTTCTCTGAACCTAAGTAGAAGTTAGCTTCAGAGAGTTGTAGAGATGTTCCGGCGGTTCGCGGACTTGGTTCCCGTTCCCCGCAGGGGTTCCGGTTCGCGCAGCGTTGCCGAAGGCTAGGGTAGGGTACGTCTCTACTAATAAAATCAAAAGGGTTGATAAGAAGCAGTAGGCCTCTATCAGCCCTTTTTGTTTTATTACGAGAAATCCTTATGGAAGAGATTCAACCTCTTAGACCAATCCAACAAACGCTGGCAGATAATCAGTTTGTTATCAAGACTGCCGAGGAATTGGCAAGTAGTGACCAAAAGAACTGAGTGTGAATATGTTGGAAAACCGTAGACTTGACACCTTTTCGCTAGCCGCGTTGCTAGTGTCCGCGCACTATGGCTTGGGGTTTCTCCTCGGAACCGCTGAGAAATCATTAACTTTGGGCGCAGCGGGCAGCCTGTACGCCGTCTCCCTTGGCTTAGGGACAATTGCTCTTTTGGGACTGGCAAAGTTTTACTGGACACGAGTAGACCAAATCTGGACTTTGCTGGGAAACCGCTACGGTGCAAGAGTCAAAATCCTCGTGGGGTTGATGTCGTGGTCATCACTAATTGGCATTGAAGCCGTGCAGATGATTTCTGGAGCCTTCATCCTCAAGGTTTTGGGCGCACCGACGCTTCTTAGTATGGCTGTTCTGGCTATCTTGTTTACCCTCGTTTCCTTGCTACCTGTGGAGAAAGCAGGCTTTCTATTTCGGGGGTTGCTGATTCTGAATTTCGTGGCTTTGCTTTACGGACTGTGGGTATTGCATGGTTTTCCGGACTATTTGCGATCGCCTTTTGATTTCATTCCATCACTCAAACAAGTGAGTCCACCAAACCTTGTGGGCATCTCGCTGTCTACTATTCTGCTGGTTCTTATCGATATGAAGTATCAGCAATTTTTTGTCCAGGCGAAGGATGTGCGAAGTCTCTATCAGGGCTGTATATTAGCGGCAATATTGCTCCTATTGCTTGCCTTCTTGCCCAGTTCAGTGGTGATAGCCGCTCAAAATGCAGGAATTTTGCCCGCTGACATCGGCGGGAAAGAGACACTTCCCTTTATTCTGTCGTGGATTGGTGGTGGTACTGACAAGCCTTTAGGTATTGTCCTAATTATGTCTTTATTGGTTCCGGTGCTGGGTGTTGGCAGTAGTATCTTGCGGGTGCAGACCAAGACTATTTTAGACTTCAATTTTCTGCCGGCATCCAACTTCAATCGACCACTTGTTGCTGTTGCGAACGTCCTCTTAGCTTTAGCTGTTGCCTTAAAGGGCGGTGAGATCGTCAGTCTGATTGTCTGTTTTTATGCCGCCTATGTAGCCGCCGTTTTTGTTCCCTTTGTTGCTTACCTACTCGATGCAACGAAACGCTATACCTTCTCCGAAACAAGTGTGAGGCTGTCTTCGCTTGTGGGCAGTATATCAGCGATTTGTGTGCTAATTTTAACTCTGATCAACCCAGCCCTAGCCGTTTTTGGCACAGTTGAGTTAAACATTATGGTAATAGGAATTGGATTTGGAATCTTAGGTTTATTGCTCGGTCAGGCTATCGAGAAATATCTCCCTACACCCAAGGTAGGGGAAGAAATGTGAACTATTCCTAATAAGTGGTAAGAGTGCTTGTGCAACAGATGTTTTATACCAAATCTGCCTACTGAGGGAAATTTAAAGTAAGCTCTTCTCGATTATTTAAGGAGTTTGTGCGATCGACATTCATTGTGGTTAGACCTACCTACTTACGTATTCTGTCAGTTATTTTGAGGGAATCAAGATACAACGTGCCCAAAACTCAAGTCATTCAGTGTCTTAGCAAACGGGCGATCGCATTTACCAATTCCTCAGGTTCGACAGGCTTCGAGATATGCATCTCAAATCCGGCAGCTAAGGCTTGCTGCTGATTGATTTCTCCAGCATAGGCAGTAAGTGCGATCGCAGGAATCGTGCCTCCTTGTTCAGGTGACGACTTTCTAATTTGCCGAATTAGGGAATAACCATCCATCTCTGGCATCCCAATGTCACATAACAGCAGATCGGGGACAGATTGATTTAAGAGAGTCAACGCCTGTGTAGCCGAAGCCGCTGTCGTAACTTGTGCGCCAGATTGCATCAGGGTGAATGCTGCCAACTCCCGCATATCTGCATCGTCGTCCACAACCAAAACATGAATACCTGCCAAATCTGTCGCACTTTCTGGATGTCTGCGATCAGAAGAGGGTTCCGGCTCTACGATGTTTAACGGTAGCCGGATGGTAAATATAGCCCCTAAATTCTGTCCTGGGCTGTCTGCTTGAACGGTTCCTCCATGCAGTTCGGTAAAATGACGGACGATCGCTAGTCCCAATCCTAATCCGCCAAATGTTCGGGTTGTTGTGCCATCTTCTTGACGGAAGTAGTCAAACACATGGGGTAAGAAGTCTCGTCTGATGCCTTTTCCAGTATCTTTGACTTGAATCTGAGCATACGTACCAACTTGCGCTAGTTGCACCTCGACTCGCCCTCCGCTTGGGGTGAACTTCACGGCATTGGAGAGGAGGTTCCAGACTACCTGTTGGAGGCGATTTGTATCGCCTGAAACCGTTCCTGAAATAGTATTGAATGTAGTCTGGATTTGAATGTGTTTGGCTTCGGCTGCCAGTCGTACCGTTTCCAGGGCGGCTTCAATCATTGCTGCTAGATTCACGGGAGCGACGTTTAACGTCATTTTTCCTTGCAGAATGCGGGAGACATCCAACAAGTCCTCAATTAATTGCGCTTGCAGCTTGGCGTTGCGTTCGATCGTTTCCAGGGCTTGCTGCGTTTTTGT
>DATNQT010000474.1:0-3597 GCA_036703885.1 Candidatus Sericytochromatia bacterium | reverse complement strand
TTTTGAAGCTCGACGCTGTAGACTGAACACGGAATTGACCCTTGCTTACCAGGGCTTAGATGGCGCACTGATGCAATCGCACATCGAGTTCCTGCATCGCCAGCCAGACTACTTAAAGGGTTATACGGCAGTTTGGGAGATCGAGTTGGATTCTCACGAGACACAGAAGCTGGGCTATCGGCTGCAAATGCTTACAGATAACCGTTCTAGTTCCAGTGTCAGTGCGCCGACGACCCTCGTACAGGCAAGGGCAGCTGAGTTATTGGAGCAGCAAGAGTGGCGTCAACAGGTAACGCAGATTCGCTCGGACAAGAACACGTTTAATCGAGTTATCGAGCGGGCAGAGCAGGATGTCTATCTGCTGCGGCAGTCTTTTGGTAAGGGCAAAGTACTTTCAGCTGGAGTTCCTTGGTTTTCCACGCTGTTTGGGCGTGACTCGATTATTGCAGCGTCCCAAATCATGATGCTCGATCCGACAATTGCTCGTGAAACCCTGACGATTTTGGCTGACTACCAAGGTAAGCAAGATGATGACTGGCGCGATGAGCAACCGGGCAAGATTTTGCACGAGCTACGCATGGGTGAAATGGCTCGCTGTCAGGAAATTCCCCATACGCCTTATTACGGCACAGTTGATGCTACACCGTTGTGGTTGATGCTCTACACTGAGTACTACGCTTGGACGCACGACACTGACACTCTGGAAAGGCTATGGCCGAATGCTTTAGCGGCAATGGACTGGATTGACCGCAGCTGCCAGGAAACAGGCTACCTCAGCTATCAACGTCAATCTAAGCGGGGTCTAGCCAATCAGGGGTGGAAAGATTCGGGAGACTGTATTGTCAATCACAAGGGAGAGATGGCGACGGGTGCGATCGCATTGTGTGAAGTCCAAGCTTACGTCTATGCGGCAAAAATTCGATTGAGTGAAATCGCTCGACTGAAGAAGCGTCTCGATTTAGCGGATCGGTGGCAAGAAGAGGCTAAAGACCTCAAGCGGCGATTTAATAAAGATTTCTGGATGGACGACCAGGATTTCTGCGCTTTGGCTTTGGATGGGGATGGCAATCCGGTTGATAGTATTAGTTCTAACCCTGGTCACTGCCTGAATCTGGGCATCTTCCTACCGGAAAAAGCTTATAGTGTAGCAGAACGGCTGCGTGCTCCGGATATGTTCAATGGTTGGGGAATTCGCACCCTCAGTAGTTTGTCACCTGCGTACAATCCAATGGGTTATCACGTCGGCTCGGTCTGGCCCCATGATAATGCAATGATTGCTTTGGGATTGCGATCGCTAGGACTGATCGATCAAGCTTTGGAACTCTCTCAAGGGTTGTTTGACATGACATTACAACAACCCTACCTCCGTCCTCCAGAACTCTTCTGCGGCTACGAACGTACCTCAGATAACACACCCGTAAAGTATCCTGTCGCCTGTTCTCCTCAAGCGTGGGCAACTGGCAGTATCTTCCAGTTATTGCAAATGATGGTAAATTTGGTTCCCGATACTCGTAATAACTGTCTGCGGATTATTGACCCTGCCTTGCCAGCAACCATTAATAGTCTGTCGCTGCACAACTTGAGAGTTGGGCCAACGTTACTTGATTTAGAATTCGAGCGTTCTGGCAGCACGACTGCTTGCCGTGTTGCGAAGAAACGAGGGAACCTTCGGGTTGTTATAGAAGCGTGAACTATCTTACCTTATCGACATAGCCATAGGCTTACGTCAGTTAAAGACGTTTGTTTTAATAGGGGCACGACATCTGATGCCCCTACCTGAACTAATAAATATTGGACGGTTTGTTAATAATCATGCAATCTGTAAGCGAGCCTTCTTATTGGGAACAGCGATACCAGGAACAAGCAACTCGTTGGGATTTAGGTCAGGCAGCCCCAGCCTTTGTTAGTCTCTTGAACTCCGAAAAAAAACCTAATCCGGGTCGAACTGCCGTGCTGGGCTGTGGTCGCGGCTATGATGCGTTGTTGTTTGCCGCACAGGGTTTTGAGGTAGTGGGATTTGACTTTGCTCCATCTGCGATCGCACAAGCAATATCTTTGGCTCAAGCTACCAATAGCACTGCCGAGTTTTTGCAGCGCGATATTTTTGAATTGGCGACAGAGTTTCCGCAGGATTTTAAGTATGTGGTAGAACACACCTGCTTTTGCGCCATCCCTCCCGAACAGCGTGGCGAATACGTACAACTGGTACGCTCTCTATTACAACCCCAAGGGGAATTAATTGCTTTATTCTTCACCCACACTCGACCGGGTGGACCTCCCTTTGGCTCAACACCTGCCGAGATTCACCAGTATTTTGAAGCAGATTTTGAAATTCTGTTTTTGGAGCCAGTGAGCAATTCTGTACCCTCTCGTCAAGGGGAAGAGCATATCGGTCGCTTTCGGCTGCGGTGACTGAGGAAGAATACCCAAAGAACTATTTCCTGAGAACAGTAGGCTTTCTCTCTTAATTTTTGTAATAATTTGTAAAAAACTAATTTTAACTAATGGATCAGCCTAATATCGAGCAACTTTCGGTTCAGCTTGAAAGCCCCAACTTACGCGATCGCATGGTAGCCCTTGCTTCACTGCGTAATGTCCCGGCGGACGAGGCGGTGCCTTTGATTAAAAAAGTATTGGACGATAAAAATTTGCAACTGCGCTCGATGGCAGTATTTGCCTTGGGAATTAAGCAAACTGAGGAATGTTACCCGATTTTGGTAAAAATACTTGAAACTGAGCCAGATTATGGTATACGTGCAGATGCGGCGGGTGCTTTGGGGTATCTCGGCGACAAAAGAGCCTTTGAACCTCTGGTGCGGGCATTCTACGAAGATACGGAATGGTTAGTGCGCTTTAGCGCCGCTGTGTCGCTGGGCAATATTAAAGATCCCCGTGCCCGTGAGGTTCTGACTCAAGCGTTGGATAGTGAGGAAGTGGTTTTGCAACAAGCTGCGATCGCGGCTTTGGGTGAAATCAAATCTGTAGAATCAGTCGATGCTATTTTACGCTTTGCTCAATCAGAAGATTGGCTGGTACGTCAACGTTTAGCCGAGGCCCTCGGTCAGCTGAAAACAGAAAAAAGCATTTCGGCATTAAAATTTTTGGCAAAAGACAACCATCCTCAAGTATCTGAATCAGCCTCAATCTCTTTACAGCGATTGGAAGAAGGCTCAAACTAGTGCAAGAAGGCAGAAGGCAGCAGGCAGAGGGCAGAAGGAAAGAAAGCTTGTACAGTAAGCTTTTTAACCTTTTTTAACTGGATAGTTATTTCCGCCACGCTGCACTAGTACGCTCCCTGACTGCAACTTGGTATTATTTCTGCCACGCTGCACTAGGAGATAGGGAGGATGCGATCGCACAGCACAACGCGCTCGCATCCATCGCTTAAAATCAAGACTGTAAGGTGACAAATCGTTAACGCTTCCTCATTTATTTCATGGATATTAAAGAATTTTTTGAGCAGAGTGCAGGCAAATGGTTTTCTCAACGTACCAGCCACCATCTGGCGTTTCGGCAAGCTGAGAATGGTAAGTCCAATATCACCATTGAAATGCTTGGTGCTGATGATCCAGAAGTTGTTAAGCTCTGCGAACAGTA
>DATNQT010000473.1:0-5288 GCA_036703885.1 Candidatus Sericytochromatia bacterium | reverse complement strand
AGTTTGCTCTACGTAGAAGATGCAAGTCTTAGTAAGGTTGTAGTTGGGCAAGCTGTGCGTGACAGGGGACTCGATCTCACCAACAACCCCCGATTCTTCCGCAGCTTCAAACGAGGAATTGGTGCAGATATACAAGGCTTTCTCCCCGAACTAGACGGAAAAATCGTCAGGTTTGAGCAAGTTGGGCAATGGTTTCTGAGTCAGATTATCGAACAACTCTTACCTCCCACATCTAATCGAGAAGGGAACTTAGGTGAGCAAAGTTTAATTGAATCGCTGATTCTAACCGTTCCTGTAGATAGCTTTGAAGCCTATCGCCATTGGCTGAGTGGAGTCTGCCAATCGTTGCCCGTAAAACAAGTGCGGATGTTGGATGAGCCAACAGCAGCTGCTTTGGGTTATGGGATTGCAGATGGGGACGTTCTGTTGGTGGTTGACTTTGGCGGTGGTACTTTGGATTTATCCTTAGTGCGGTTGGATCGGGACAGTCAATCTAATAAAAAACCATTGGGTTTTATCTTGAAGTGGGGCGATAAGTTACTGGGTGAAAGTTCTGGGCAGAAGGCAAAAATTGCCCGCGTACTCTCCAAGGCTGGGCAAAATTTGGGTGGCTCGGATATTGATAACTGGCTTGTGGATTACTTTGTGGAGACTCAAGGGTTAACGCGATCGCCAATTACTACCCGACTCGCCGAACGTTTAAAAATTCAGCTCTCTGAGAAGACATCGGCAACAGAAGTTTATTTCAACGATGAAACGTTCGAGAGTTACGAACTTAAATTAGACCGCAACACGTTTGAAAGTATCTTGAAAGAACACCAGTTTTTTGAGATCCTCGACGATAGGATGGCACAACTCTTGCAACAAGGGCGGCGTGCTGGCATTGAAGTGTCAGATATTGATGCTGTCTTATTAGTCGGCGGTACGGTGCAAATCCCAGCCGTTCGGGAGTGGGTAAAGCAATACTTTGACTCCAGCAAGATTCGTTGTGAAAAACCCTTTGAAGCGATCGCTCAAGGCGCACTCCAGCTCAGTCAAGGTATCGAAATCCAGGATTTCCTCTACCATAGCTACGGCATCCGCTACTGGGATAGACGCAACAACTGTCACAACTGGCATTCAATTATCAAATCCGGACAAGCTTATCCCATGAATGACCCAGTAGAACTGGTTTTGGGGGCATCGGTCGAGAATCAACCGAGTATTGAACTGATTGTTGGGGAGCTAGGGGCAGAAACGGGGAGTACTGAAGTTTATTTTGATGGCGATCGCTTAATTACTCGTCAGCTAGGCGGGGGGAAAACCTCGGTACAACCCCTCAACGACCGGGACGGGGCAAGAAACATCGCTCAACTTACCCCTTCTGGAAGTCCAGGACGCGATCGCATTAAAATCCAGTTCTGGGTAGATGCCCAGCGTTCTCTGCGAATTAATGTTGAAGACCTCTTGACCAATCAAACGTTATTACAAAATCAGTCAGTTGCCCAGCTAAGTTAAGAGGCTTGTCAAAAACAGCAGCAAAATCCCCTACTGCATTCATCCCTTTGGATGGTTTACAGGAGGGGATTATGGCAATGCTTAAAGGAGTCGTTTCTAGTTTACAGAGACTATGCAAGTGTTTCAGGGAAGCGATCGCATCGTATCCCTGAGATTGGTTCGTACTCAATACCTAGAGCGCCTCGCCAGAAGCGATTAGAGGTAACGTGCAGGTTCGTCGGACTTGCGGAAGAGATTCGCTAACCCCGCTAGACCCAATAAACCTAGCCAGCCCCAGTTAGAAGGGCGATCGTCTCTGGCAGATTGAGTTCCCTGGTAAGAAGTACTCCCTGAAGTTGTGCTATCAGAACCACTGGTAGTACCGGAAGTAGCGTTACTGGGAGCTGTAGTCGTGCCTGAAGTTGTACCCCCTGGAACTGTGGTTGTGCCTGAAGTTGTGCCACCTGGAACTGTAGTCGTTCCTGAAGTTGTGCCACCTGGAACTGTGGTTGTGCCTAAAGTCGTACCCTCTGGAACTGTAGTCGTTCCTGAAGTTGTGCCACCTGGAGCTGTAGTCGTTCCTGAAGTTGTGCTACCCGAACCCGTAGTTGTACCAGAAGTTGTGCCACCTGGAACTGTGGTTGTTCCTGAAGTTGTAGCATCTGGAGCAGTAGTTGTGCCGGAAGTCGTGCTACCTGGAACTGTGGTTGTTCCTGAAGTTGTGCCACCTGGAGCTGTGGTTGTTCCTGAAGTTGTGCCACCTGGAGCTGTGGTTGTTCCTGAAGTTGTGCCACCTGGAGCTGTGGTTGTTCCTGAAGTTGTGCCTCCAGAAGTGGAGCTGCTCTGGGCTGAACTAGGTGGAGCTAAGGGTAAAGTGGTTAAACTCAGAGCGAAGGTACCAGCAAAAACAAATTTAGACCAATTAGAGGGCTTCATAGTAAAGGCGTATTGTAATTCTAAATGTCTGAAATCTCTTTTATCAGTGCACCACACTAACGACACACGTCTTCAAAATCGAGCATCGCTTGATATTTGAATTTTTGTGTCAGTTACTCTTCCAGCTAACCAAAGGAATTTCTATTCTGCGTCCGCCTATAGGAAGGCAAAATGATTAATTAGGCTCTATCCTCGTTATTATTTTTTAGGTTTAGAAAGATGAGTTATTAAGCTTTTCGTCTAGTAACTCCAGTTATGCAAATTACTTAAATGCAAACATCACTAATCTGTTGTTGCCAGCGCTACTAAGAATTACGAGTTGTATGAAGAGCGCTGCCTGTATCCGTTGATACTCAAGGGTTTACCTCTCGTGGTGAGGATTCGGGCGAGGGAGTGGCTAGCGGCTGTACAGGTACGTTGGGAGAGGGTAAGGGTTGTTTTAGTGAAGTTTCAGGTGAGGGAGTGGCTAGCGGCTGTACGGGTACGTTGGGAGGGGGTAAGGGTTGTTTCCTGGAGGATGCAGCTGAAGGATAGAATACTGGCTGTAGTGGCACGACAGGAGAAGACGAGGGCACTGCTACCGGTTGTAAAGGTGTTGGTACAACTGATGCCGAGTTCTGTGGGAATGATTTATATAAGGTATTAACGGCAGATTGTTTTGGTATCTCTGAAGTTACTACAGATGGTGCTTCAACTGGTACTGATTTCTGTTGCGATGATTGAGCTGAGGAAGCAGGAATAAATCGCCTTGGTGCAGCTGAAGGCTTTGTCTCTGTGGGTAGCGGTTGTCGTGGCGATGCTACAGCTAGTTGGGGTTCGTTTGACGGTAATTTGGGTAAGGGAGCATAAGATTTTGATAAAAATGCTAATAGTGGTTCTAAAGCTGAGTCGGTTTTCCTGGAGGATTCGGCTGAGGATGTAGCTACAGGTTCTGGCGTCATTGAAACTGGTGTTTGCAAGCTAGGTTGCTCAGGCATTAACAGACTCCCCGCAGTGACACCAATACCAGTAATGGCTCCTAAGGATTGAAGAAGTTTAGACATACAGTTATTTCCACGATTCGGTTTAACTGGAAGATTTGATTGGTCAATTCAGTGAGGTGAAACTCCGCACCATCAAACGCTGTTGCTAAAACTCTCCTTGTGATGCACGACCTAATTGTAAATCGAAGTCTTCTGTAAGTTACCAGATAAATTACTACAGCGTTTTCTAAGCTAGTGAGGTACTCTTATGCTACTATCCCAGTTTCTACAGGAGAAGAGAGAAAAATTGACTGTGCCTCACCAGTATGAAAATTGCTGTATTAATTGACTAACAGTATCCGTTGCGACTTATACCACTTCTCTATTGAGGTGCTACAGCTGCTTTATGACCTTCGTCGCATTGGCTAACCGAGATCAACATGATTTCGGGTTACAGCTTCTGTTTATTATGCTCCACACTTTCGTTAAAATTTGCTAATTTATACAGTGCGATCGCTCTTTCAAATTCCTCCAAAGCCTGCACACTTCCCGCTTGCCAAGCGCGTTCTACTGTAGCAGGAATGATTTGAGCTAGAGGGATATTAGGAAAACATGGACTCAAATTCTTGCCAACTCACATCCTGGATAGTTACTACACTACCAGGAGCAAGCTACATCTGGCTGACAGGTTTGACAACAGGAGTTACAGCAGTCATGGAACGTAGACTGTAAGGTGTATTAGCGTCATCGTAACGTAGCTATCTACGGCAAAGCATCGCCCAATCTAGCGATCGCTCTACCGCCTTGCTCAAGAGAAATCTCCGTTGCTGACGTGATAGTCTTAGCATTTACACTTGCTAAAATTCCGTATCAGTTTATCGAGCCATTCCAAATACTGTTCCCAGAGAACGCCCGATATTTTCCGGTTGCATCGCATCCATTGCTGCTGTAGGTTCATAACCGCAATGCACCATACAATCAGCACACTCAGGATTGCCACTTTCGCGACCGTATTTACTCCAATCAGTTTCATCTAACAATTCTTTAAAGGTGGTGTAATGACCTTCGTTAAGAAGATAGCAAGGCTTTTGCCAACCTAAAACACTGTAACTTGGACTACCCCAAGGCGTGCATTCGTAGTCCTTTTCACCTGTTAGAAAATCTAAAAATAGCGGGTTGTGATTAAAGTTCCAGTTCTTCTTGCCTGCTTTGAAGGGAGCCAAAATTTCTCGAAAGAGAGCGCGTGTTTGTTCGCGCTTGAGAAAATGATCTTGGTCAGGTGCCCATTCGTAGCTGTAACCCGGAGAAACCATCATGCCATCAAGGTTTAGCGTCTCAAGGAAGTCAAAAAACTTCTGCATTTCTTGGGGTTCAGTCCCCTCAAAAATAGTGGTATTTGTAGTAACACGAAATCCCTTGGCTTTGGCAGCACGAATCGCTTGAACGGCTATATCAAAAACACCTTTACGGTCAACACATTTATCGTGATGCTCTCGCAACCCATCTAAGTGAACGCTAAAGGTGAGGTAGGGCGAAGGCTGAAATTTATGCAAGCTCTTTTCTAGCAATAACCCATTAGTACATAGATAGACAAACTTTTTACGCTCTACTAATCCCCGCACAATCTCATCAATTTGAGGATGCAGCAAGGGTTCGCCGCCAGGAATTGAGACGACTGGCGCACCACACTCTTCCACCGCCGCAAAGCATTGTTCTGGAGTTAGGTTCTTCTTAAGAATGTCTGTTGGGTGTTGGATTTTGCCACAACCTGAACAGGCTAGATTACAGCGAAATAAAGGTTCCAACATTAACACCAGAGGGAACCGTTTGCGACCTTTCAGACGCTGAGTAACGAGATATTTCCCAACTTCAAAAGCTTGTTGTAGCTGAACTGCCATAATCTCCTCTCACTAT
>DATNQT010000472.1:0-6146 GCA_036703885.1 Candidatus Sericytochromatia bacterium | reverse complement strand
TGAAACGAGTAGAGACGTTTGTGCAGAACGTCTCTACTTCCAATTAGCACGGTTCATGATCTCTAGCGCCTTTCGATTGTTTCTACCGAACTCATCCGCCTTGGCAGTGTCAAACTTAGCCCGCTGAGTAAACCCAGCGAGAACCGGATCGAGAGCCATACTGTTAAGAACGGGATATTCGTTGTTGCGGTTGGCGAAGATTTCTTGAGCTTCTGGGCTTACCAGGTGTTCGAGAAACTTAATTGCGCCGTCTTTATTCCGAGAGGTTTTCACAACACCACCACCGCTGATATTGATATGAGTACCACGATCGCTTTGGTTGGGGAAGAAGACTCCGATTTTTTGGGCGATCGCTTTTTCATCTGCCTTACTAGACTTGAGCAGACGGGCGACATAGTAGGTATTGGCGATCGCAATATCGCCCTGACCTGCCGCTACGGCTTTGATTTGTGCTGTATCATTGCCTTCTGGCGGTCTAGCGAAGTTGGCAACCAAGCCACGCGCCCACGCCTCAGTCTTCTGCTCACCATTGATTGCAATCATTGAGCCAACAAGCGATTGGTTATAAACGTTGCTGGACGAACGCACCAGAATGCGACCCTTCCACTTAGAATCGGTTAGGGCTTCGTAAGTTGACAAGTCTGAAGGCTTAACCTTGTCTTTGTTGTACATAATCACCCGCGCCCGCTTGGAAAGACCAAACCAGTAGTCCTCTGGGTCGCGGAGATTTGCTGGAATAGCTGTTCTTAGCACTTGTGAGGAAACGGGTTGTAAAATGCCAGCGTCTTTCGCCCGCCAAAGGTTGCCAGCATCAACGGTAATAATCACATCCGCTGGGCTACTAGCTCCCTCGCTTTGAATTCGTGCAATTAATTGGCTAGCATCAGCTTCGATGAGATTGACCTTGATGCCCGTCTTCTTCGTGAAGCTTTCGTACAAGGCATTATCTGTATCGTAGTGACGTGCTGAATAAAGATTGATTGCACCTGTCTGGGCTAATCCTCTGTCTGTCTTACCCAATTGCCCTGCTGCCACTGCTACCATCGCCGTGCCAGTGGAAAGAAACACGCGCCGACTAATTTTCATTGTTGTCTTAGTTGTACTCCTGTGATGTCAGATTCCAGCCGCTGCTATTGATACAGCTAGCAGCCTTGGATGGATTGTACTATTAATGCGACTCTTTCTTAATAAACGTCTATGAAGTTTGACAAGATCTGACCCTGATTACTGAATTAAGGCTCTACGCTTACAAGAGAATATTTGTCAATACTTAAAAATAGAAGGCTCGATAAATCCCTACAACCTAATTGCTTGGAGTTAGAATTTTCCCAAAATTCTCATCTTTGTCTCGTCTTCGCCAGAGATTTATCCCCTAATACCTACGACCTAAGACCTTGACAGGGGCATAGCGAGAAAAAAGCGATCGCATCCTAAGACGGTACCCAGAATCATCCTCCTATGAGCTGAAATAAAATCTCCCTCGCACCAGAACCATGCAATCCTGAAGACAGATATCAATAAATTTCAAAAATTCACAGGCAGCTTCTGTAGCACAGCTTACGAATTCAATCAACTAAATCGCCTAGTTTGACAGCACAAGGATTTTTGTGCGCCTAGGAAAAATAGTTCCGGCGTACAGATGAGAGGGTTTAGGTTCGCAGGGAAGTCAAGCTATGACAAATACAGATAAAAAAAACAAACTTAATCCCATAGAAAAAGCCAAAGCTGAAAAACATCCCTTATTGCTCAGGGAAGAGCTAGAGCATTTTGCTCAAATTGGCTGGGAGGCGATGGATGAATTTGAACGAAACATGGGGCTGAAATGGTTGGGTTTCTTCTATCGCACAGTCACTCCCGGCAAATTCATGCTGCGGATGCGGATGCCCAATGGTCTTTTAACCAGCTCTCAGATGCGCGTATTGGCTGACATTGTGCAACGCTACTGCCAAGCCGCAGGCTTTCAGAACCAAGGCAATGCAGACATCACCACTCGGCAAAACATCCAACTGCGGGGCATCCGGCTTGAGGACATAGCAGATATTATCGATCGCTTGGGAAAAGCAGGGATGACAAGCGTTCAGTCTGGTATGGATAACGTCCGCAACATCACTGGGGATGCCGTAGCAGGTCTAGATGCAGCGGAATTAATTGATACGCGGGGATTGGTGCAAAATGTCCAAGACATGATCACTAACAGTGGGGAAGGAAACTTCGATCTTTCCAACCTGCCTCGGAAGTTCAACATTGCAATTACGGGTAATCGGGACAACTCTGTTCATGCCGAAATCAACGACCTTGCCTTTATCCCCGCCTACAAAGATGGCACTCTTGGCTTTAATGTTCTAGTCGGTGGCTACTTCTCTCCCAAAGGCATTGCGGCTGCGATTCCGATGAATGTTTGGCTGCCTCCCGAACACGTTGTTGCCCTGAGTAAAGCCATTTTGGAGGTCTATCGCGACAATGGACCCAGAGGCAACCGACAGAAGACACGGGTGATGTATTTGATTGAAGAGTGGGGCATTGAAAAGTTTCGCGCTGAGGTGGAAAAACAGCTAGGTTATCCCTTACATGAAGCTGCACCAAAAGACGAAATTGATTGGGACAAGCGCGACCACATTGGTGTCCACAAGCAGAAACAACCCGGCTTGAACTACGTTGGTCTACACGTTCCTATCGGTCGCTTATATGCCGATGAAATGTTTGAACTGGCGCGGATGGCAGACGTTTATGGCAGTGGCGAAATCCGTTTTACCGTCGAGCAAAACCTAATTATTCCGAATATTCCAGATTCTCGCCTGGATGCCTTCTTGCAAGAACCACTCCTGCAAGAGCGTTTCTCGATTAATCCCAACCCCTTAAATCGGGCGCTAGTCTCTTGCACGGGGGCTGAATTTTGCGGTTTTGCCATTATTGAAACGAAAAACCGCGCCCTCGCCACGATTAAGGAATTGGAAGACGAGTTATCCCTGCCGCATCCTGTGCGGATTCACTGGACAGGTTGCCCCAATTCCTGTGGTCAACCCCAAGTCGCTGATATTGGGCTAATGGGTACAAAAGCCCGCAAGGATGGGGCAATGGTGGAAGCCGTCGATATCTGGATGGGGGGCAAAGTCGGTAAAGATGCTCATTTGGGTAGCCTGGTGATGGAAAAGATTCCCTGTGAAGACCTGAAGCCGATATTGAGAGAACTGCTGATCGAACACTTTGCTGCACAGCCCCGACAGCAGGCGGTGGTAATGGCTTGATTGTTAATTTCAAGTCGTACAGCCAAGGGCTTACTTTGATTAACCCTAACTCAGGCAAAGCACTGTTGTGCCTTCACTGCTCATATCCAAATTTCCTGTCGTTTTGCAGTAACCATGACTGACTCAACCAAAACGCTCTGTCCTTACTGTGGTGTGGGGTGCGGTCTAGAAGTGACGCCACCCGCTCAAGCGGGTAAGGCGACTAATCGAGATAGCGAGGGCAGACCTATATGGAAAGTTCGAGGCGATCGCAACCACCCCTCTAGTCAAGGCATGGTATGTGTCAAGGGAGCTACCGTCGCAGAGTCACTGGATAAAAATCGCCTCCTCTACCCAATGGTGCGAGACTCCCTAGATGAGCCGTTCCGACGAGCCAGTTGGGACGAAGCCTTAGACCGCGTGGTCGATCGCATTCAAATAGCGCGATCGGCTTATGGACCAGAATCTTTGTGCATCTATGGTTCCGGTCAGTTTCTCAGCGAGGACTACTATGTCATCCATAAACTGATGAGAGGCTTTCTCGGCTCTAATAATATTGATTCCAACTCCCGCCTGTGTATGTCTTCCGCCGTGACTGGATATAATCAGAGTCTTGGCTCCGATGGTCCCCCCTGCTGCTACGAAGACTTAGAACTGACCGACTGTGCCTTTATCATCGGCTCCAACGCCGCTGAATGTCACCCCATCGTCTTCAACCGCCTGGAAAAACACCACAAAAAGAACCGCAAGGTGAAACTGATTGTGGTTGACCCGCGCCGCACAACAACCGCTGAGGCAGCAGACTTACACTTAGCGATTCGACCCGGTACGGACATCGATTTACTCAATGGTATTGCCCATCTTCTCCAGCGCTGGGGCAAGATTGATATTGATTTCATTGAGGATTGCACCAGCAACTTTCCCGCATTGGCTGAGGTAATTCAGCACTATCCACCAAGCGTTGTAGCGAAGCGCTGCGGTATATCTGAGCATGACCTCGAAACTACTGCTCGTTACTGGGCAGAGTCGGAGCGGGTTCTGTCCATGTGGACGATGGGTGTCAATCAGTCCAGTGAAGGAACCGCCAAGGTTCGCGCCATTATTAATTTGCACCTGATGACAGGTCAGATTGGCAAACCTGGTGCAGGTCCTTTTTCCCTCACGGGTCAGCCGAACGCGATGGGGGGACGAGAAGTGGGTGGTCTTGCGGGTCTCTTACCAGGCTATCGCTTTGTCAAAAACCCGCAGCACCGAGCTGAAGTCGAGCAGTTTTGGGGACTAGAGCCAGGTCAGATATCCTCTTATCCGGGTCGTGTAGCTTGGGAAATGATTGAGGGTCTAGAGACGGGGGATGTACAGTTTCTCTGGATCGCCGCGACTAATCCCGCTGTTAGTATGCCAGATTTGGAGCGCACTAAAGCGGCACTACGCTCCTCGCCCTTTACGGTTTACCAAGATGCTTACTATCCTACAGAAACTGCTGCTTACGCCCACGTTTTACTACCTGCCGCCCAATGGAGTGAGAAGACAGGGACGATGACCAACTCCGAGCGAGTTGTCACGCTTTGCCAAGCTTTTCGCAGCCCACCAGGGCAGGCAAAGGCAGACTGGGAAATCTTTGCGGAAGTCGGTCGCCGCTTAGGTTTTGTTGAACAGTTTCACTACACAAACTCAGCCCAAGTCTATGCTGAGTTTGTCCAGATGACACGCCATCGCCTCTGCGACCAGAGCGGCATTAGCCACGAACGTTTGCGAAAAGAAGGCGCGATTCAGTGGCCCTGTCCTGAAGATAGCAGGGAGAGAAGAGGAGCAAGGGGGTCAGGGGGAGAGGCTTCCCCCGCTAAAGCGAAAAGGCTCTATACTAATCTGCGATTTGCTACACCTGACGGACGGGCTAGGTTTGCCGCCTATCACTCACGGGGTCTAGCAGAACCACCCGATAAGCAGTATCCGTTTGTTCTGACTACTGGCAGGCTTTACGGGCACTGGCACACCCAAACTCGCACGGGTCGGATTGAGAAAATTCGGCAGATGCATCCCGAACCGTTTATGGAGATTCATCCTCGTGATGCAGAGCAGTTGGGTATTCGAGATAACAATTGGGTGGAAGTGCGATCGCGTCGCGGATACAGTCGGTTTCCGGCTAAAGTCACAAAAGCGATCGCTCCCGGAACCGTCTTTGTCCCTATGCACTGGGGTTCCCTTTGGGCAGATCAAGCCGAAGCCAACGCCCTCACTCACCCCCTATCCGACCCCGACTCGCTACAGCCGGAATTAAAAGCCTGCGCTGTGCAACTCGTGCCTATTGGGGCTGAAGTGGATTCTTCTGAGTCTATGCAACCGTCGGAGCGGGCAAAGGATTTTTCTCCGTTGCTCTCTATTTAAGATTGTTCCGGGCAAGAAATCAGCGTTGGGTACTTTGCTTCCAAAGCTCATTGTTTGAGCAAAATGCAAGTGAAATTGCAATGAATGCATAGCTTAGATGCAATCTAAAAATGAAACAGTATGTTCTGTAGCATAGAAAACAAACTTCGGAGAGTATTATCAATAGCGTTGAATGAAGTCAGGGCCCATAGTTTTGGATTAGTTCTATTGGTAGAACTTCATGCGAATCCGCAACCGTTGAGATTTAAGTAAACGCTTGGAGATGTTGGCTTCAGGCAAGTTTTTCACATCGGACATCTTTGGACAGTAGCGCGATCGCGTTGCGCTGTTTCCACATAGTTCTGCATCCGGCTTGTAATCGCTATTGCAATGTCGAGTGCTAGAGCTGGCTTTGCAGTGTATTTGTATTTCAGGAGGAATGGAATCTGTGGCTGGAATATGGTCATTCACCGGGCGACATCGCATCTTGCATTTCACCTGGTTTGCCTTTTTTCTCACCTTTGTGATTTGGTTTAACTTTGCTCCCTTTGCAACGGC
>DATNQT010000471.1:0-2647 GCA_036703885.1 Candidatus Sericytochromatia bacterium | reverse complement strand
ACGCTCATCACATCACCTTGTAAGCTGATATAATTCACGGCTTTTTAGGACTCTTCTCAACGGACGATCAAAAGAAAGGACTGAGGATTTAAACTGTATATTTAGCAGGAGCAAAAAAATATGCAATCCTCGAATCGGGGCATTCCCAAAGTTCCTACGGCGGCACAGAAGAAACATCTGCTGGAGAAATTAAAGTCTCTCAAAATACTAATGCCTGCGGATGAACTAATAAAGCAGTACACAGCAGGAGAACGCGATTTTCGTCGAGTCAACCTGAACGAGCAAGTCCTGAGTGAAGCCGACCTCAGCAGGGCAGACTTGAGTGAGGCAACGCTTCAGAGAACCATCCTAGAAAAAGCCAACCTAACAAGGGTAAACCTTACTAAGGCAGACTTAAGTGGGGCAAACTTACGGAGGGCAGAGCTAATTTGGGCAACCCTACATAATGCAAATTTACGTGGAGCAAACCTGCGGGGAGCCGACCTAAGTGGGGCAGATTTAACAGGGGCAGACCTAACTGACGCCGACTTGGGTGGAGCGATATTGCCTGATGGCTCGGTTCTTATGAGCAGTCAGCCATGTAGTCCACTGAGTTTTATTACTCGGCGATCGCGCTCCTAGTACCATATTGTTGTAATCTTACAAGGTTGAAATTCCTAACACGACCTAAGCAAAACTATCACAGTCGCTCAGGGAGCTTCGGTTAAACCTGTAGAACAGCATATATAAAGTTGTGTCAGTTCTCGACCGGGACTGGCGATTGGGGTACGATGTCGTGAGAGTTTGTTAGGTCTTTGACCCTTAGCCTGTTGTTGAATGACTTCTGATTCTGCCCAACAATTACAAGTTTCAACCGTTCCTCAAAGTGATTCGGTATCGGTATTAGATGGCGACATACAAGTCCGCCTGAAAAGTGAGGGGGAACGGCTCCTCTTAATCTTCCCGCCGGAAGTGGAAACGCCAGGTGCTGCCAGTTGGCTTGACCTCTGGCAGCAGCTAAAGCATCGTCTCAATGCTAGCGATCGCTTTTGGCAAGGGCAAGCAACGGTGCATCTCATGGCTCAAGACCGATTATTAGATGGACAGAAGCTACAGGCGATCGCAGATGCCTTAGGTGAAGTCCAACTACAGCTGGTGCGAGTTTTCACCAGCCGACGGCAAACCGCTGTAGCCGCTGCGGCGGCTGGTTATTCGGTAGAACAACAACCCCCCGCTCTTTCCCTCAACCAAACCCCCAAAGAACCAACTCAGTTACTTGTAGAACCCCTATACTTGCAATTAACAGTGCGTTCGGGGGTTGAGATTCGGCATCCTGGAACTATTGTTGTATTAGGAGACTTAAATCCGGGCGGTACACTGGTAGCCGCAGGAGATATATTCGTCTGGGGGCGTTTGCGGGGCGTTGCTCATGCGGGTGCTAACGGCAATCGAAACTGTCGGATTATGGCACTCCAAATGGAACCAACCCAGCTACGCATTGCTGATGCTGTAGCCAGAGCACCAGGGACGCCACCAACTCAGTTTTATCCTGAGGTGGCTTATGTCACACCAGAAGGAATTCGCATCACCAGAGCTACTGATTTTTCTAAGACCCACTTTTCATTGAATTCATGAGTCGTATTATTGTCATCACCTCCGGTAAAGGAGGGGTGGGTAAAACTACTGTTACTGCTAATTTAGGCATGGCGATCGCTCGCTTGGGTCATAAAGTTGCCCTAGTGGATGCGGATTTTGGCTTGAGAAATTTAGATTTGCTGTTGGGGCTAGAAAATCGAGTCGTCTACACGGCTGTAGATGTATTGGCAGGTCAGTGCCGCCTAGACCAGGCTTTAGTGAAAGATAAACGCCAGGAGGGATTGGTACTGCTACCAGCGGCCCAAAGCCGCACCAAGGAAGTTGTAACCCCCGACCAAATGAAAAAGCTGGTGGGGGCGTTGGCTGATAAGTTCGAGTACATTTTGGTTGACTCTCCGGCGGGGATTGAAATGGGCTTCCAAAATGCGATCGTTGCTGCCAAAGAAGCCTTAATTGTTACTACCCCAGAAATTGCGGCTGTGCGAGATGCTGACCGGGTTGTCGGCTTACTGGAAGCCCAAGGCATCAAGCGCATCCACCTAATTGTCAACCGATTGAAACCGGGAATGGTCCAAGCTGACCAAATGATGTCCGTCCAGGATGTCCAAGAACTACTTGCCGTTCCTTTAATTGGTGTCGTCCCCGACGATGAGCGGGTCATTGTCTCCAGCAACCGGGGTGAACCCTTAGTGTTAGCGGAAAACGCTTCCCTTCCCAGCACCGCGCTGAATAATATAGCAAGGCGCTTAAACGGCGAAAAGGTTCCCTTCCTTGACCTGATGGCGGACTACGACAGCTTCTTAAAGCGCCTCCGTCGCCTATTCCGTGGTTAACCTTTAAGTATCTGAACTTTGCCATTCCTCACTTGTGTACGTGCATATTCACCCAGACAAACTCCATGATTAGCGAACTTCTAGAACGACTTTTTCCTGGGACTGGTGCCCGCCACAGTCGCGCCGAAGTCAAACGCCGCCTTCAACTGGTGATTGCCCACGACCGGGCTGACCTAACTCCACAGATGATTGAGTCGATGCGTAATGAAATCTTGGAAGTCGTGTCTCGTTACGTTGAA
>DATNQT010000470.1:0-4321 GCA_036703885.1 Candidatus Sericytochromatia bacterium | reverse complement strand
CCTCCATCGCTCCAACTCACAGTTCTTGACGAAAGTGGTGCAACCTTCCTGGAAGCTCAATCCAGAAGTGCGGATAATTATATTCAATTACAGTTCAGCGGTGTGCCTGGAGAACAATTTAGCGTTAGAGTGTCTCTCGGTGATGCTAGTATTCTGCAAGATTTTGTGATTTGACCGACAACAGGATTGGAGAAGAGGGAAACAACTGATCGCCAGCCCCAGATGCCTTCCTGATCTTTGGAGATTATACGAGTTAACAAAAATAGTCTCCCTAGCGTATCAAAATTGAAACAGTATTACTCAAAACTGCATAAGGTCAGGATGATTAGAGATAGAACTTGAGGATTGAGCAAGTGCTCGCCTCTTTTAGGACTTTCTCTGACTATGGGGATTAAATTTACGCCTCTCAGCGTTCTCGGATGGAGACAATAGAATACATACTCTAGCTTATAAGGAGCATACCTGAAAACCCCTCGCCTTTAGCCAGCGGATGAAAGGGCAAGTGGACTTCAGTCCGCCTAAGAACGTTGCTCTTGCAATATACCGTTTCACTTGCTCAGTTGAGATGTTTCCTGCTGTCGATACAAAATAACAATGTAGTTTAGATGTATTGCAAAGACAACAAGGGGGTGATTCAAGTTGCTAGTTCTGGAGTACAAGATTAAAGCACAACCTAATCAATACAAGGCTATTGATGAAGCCATTAGAACGGCACAATTCATTAGAAACAAGTGCTTGCGGTACTGGATGGATGCTTCAAAGGATGCCAAGATTGACCGATTTGCATTAAACAAACACTCAACAGAACTACGCAACGAATTTAAGTTTGTCAAAGACCTCAACTCAATGGCTGTACAGGCATCTGCTGAAAGAGCATGGTTAGCTATTTCTCGTTTCTACGATAACTGCAAGTCTAAAAAGCCTGGAAAGAAAGGTTTTCCTAGATTCCAGAAAGACAACCGTTCAGTAGAGTACAAAACGTCTGGATGGTCACTCAACCCAACCAAGCGACGCATTGCCATAACGGACAAGAAAGGGATAGGCGAACTCAAACTTCTGGGCAAATGGGACATTCACACCTATCCAGTCAAGTCCATCAAGCGAGTTAGGTTAGTCCGTCGTGCTGATGGTTATTACTGTCAGTTTGCTGTCGATGTTGAGTGTATTGATATTCAGCCACCTACGGGTCAAGAAATTGGCTTAGATGTGGGCTTGGAGTCTTTCTACACTGACTCGAACGGACATCAAGAGCCTAATCCAAAGTTCCTGCGTAAGGCAGAAGCGTCTATTAAGCACAGTCAGCGTACTATCTACAAAAAAGTCAAAGGTTCGTCAGGACGCTCCAAAGCAAGAGCAAAATATTCCAGGAAACACTTAAGGGTAAATAGGCAGCGGAATGAACACGCTAAAAGACTAGCGCGTACCGTATGTTTGTCTAGCGACATAATCGCCTATGAAGACTTAAAGGTTGCAAATATGCTCAAGAATCACTGTCTAGCTAAGTCAATTGCTGACGCTAGCTGGTATCAATTCAGGCAGTGGATTGAACATTTTGCAACGAAGTTTGGAAGGCTAGCTGTTGCCGTTCCACCGCAATACACGTCTCAAGAATGCAGCCAGTGCAAGGTGATCGTTAAAAAATCCCTTAGCACTAGAACGCACGTTTGCTCGTGTGGGCTGGTTCTGCAAAGGGATTGGAATGCGGCAATCAATATTCTGCTTAAGGCAGTCTCTAGGGACGGGCAGTCCCGAAGTAACGCTAAGGGAGTTGAGACCTCTACGCTACTTGGCGCAAGCCTGGTAGAGCAAGTTTTGACGATGAGCTTAGAATCTCCGCGTCTTTAGACCGGAGAGTGTCAAGCAATGCCATCAACTTTATGAGGAGAAGCATTTGTGGGGAAATTAGTTGTCCTTAAGTTAGGAGAGGGTAGCTTTGAGCAGGGGTTTCCTGTAACGCTGCAAATTGGGGAAGAGGGCAAGCATCCAAGTCTAGAAATTACGGGTAAGCTGCCATCTACTCCGGAAATTCCCCAATTCTATACCGGCTGGGCTACCAGTTATCGTTGCTTGGGATTGCGATCGCGCTTGGAAGCCTCAAAGGCGCAAGTGACGAATGTGTCTAAACTTGAGAATTGCTATAATGCAGCTCGAATTTTGGGCGATCGCTTAAATGCGTGGTTGCACTCCGATTCCTTTCGCCTGATTAGAGAGAAACTACTCGAACAATTGATGCCATCGGAGGAAATCCGATTAATTATTCAAACTGAAAATAGCTTATTACGGCGATTGCCTTGGCATTTGTGGGATTTATGCGATCGCTATCCGAAAGTAGAAATTGCCTTAAGTGCGCCTGTTTACGAACAGATAGAACAAATATCCTCTCCACATCCTCAGGTCAGAATTTTAGCGATTCTTGGTAATAGTGCTGGAATTAATACCCAAGCTGATCGACTTTTACTCGAACAGTTACCTGATGCTGAAATCCACTTTATGGTAGAGCCACAGTGCTCCCAACTTACAGACGAGCTTTGGAAGCAAGGTTGGGATATTCTATTTTTTGCAGGACATAGTTCGAGTCAGCCCAATGCTGAAACAGGTCGAATTTATATTAATCAAACCGATAGTTTAACCATTGACCAATTAAGATATGCCCTTAAGAAAGCGGTAAAACGGGGCTTGAAAATTGCAATTTTTAACTCTTGTGACGGCTTAGGACTGGCTAATAATTTAGCCGATTTACAAATTCCCCAAATTATCATTATGCGGGAACCCGTACCTGACCAGGTTGCTCAAGCTTTTTTAAAGTACTTTTTAGAAACCTTTGCGCGGGGTGAATCCTTCTACTTATCGGTGCGAGAAGCCAGAGAACGATTGCAAGGCTGGGAAGACCAATTTCCTTGTGCAACCTGGCTACCCATGATTTTCCAAAACCCTGCGATTCTGCCTTCGACTTGGCAAGAGTTGTACGGGGATAGCCAGACAGCCTATATTTCCCCACCATCTCCTCCTCCCGCGATCTCCCCCTCCCCCCATCTCCCCATTCCCCCCTCACCACGTCGGGGTTTTGCAAAAGTAGTTTTCATAAGCTTGGCAGTAACCTCCTTATTAATAGGAGTACGGCAGGTTGGTATACTCCAACCCATAGAGTTGCAGGCGTTCGACCATCTTATCCAAAGAAGACCAGCAGAAGTACCGGATTCACGTCTTTTGGTCGTAACCGTTACGGAAGCAGATATTCAGGCACAGAAAAACGAGCCACGGCGCGGCTCACTTTCCGATCGCTCCCTTACCCGACTGTTGGATAAATTAGAATCCTATCAACCGCGAGCGATTGGTTTAGATATTTATCGGGACTTTCCGGTAAGTTCAGAGTATCCAGATTTGGCGAAACGTTTGCTAAAAAGCGATCGCCTAATTGCTGTTTGTAAAGCTAGTACGGAAATTAACGACCAAGGCGTTCCACCGCCTCCAGAAGTCCCAGCTGAACACCTAGGTTTTAGTGATGTAGTAACCGACCCGGATGGCATTCTCCGCCGTCACTTGTTGGCTTTAACTCCATCCCCTGCCTCTGCTTGTACGGCATCCTATGCCCTCAGCAGCCGCCTTGCCTTCCGCTACCTGGCGGCACAAAAAATTTTTCCCACCTTTACGAAAGAGGGCTACTTACAGCTTGGCAAGACCGTTTTTAAACGCTTAAAAGCCCAGACTGGCGGTTACCAAAACATCGACGCTTGGGGTCACCAAGTATTGCTCAATTATCGTTACTACCGCTCTTCCCAAAACTTTGCGCCGCAAGTCACCCTGACGCAAGTTCTCAACGGTCAACTCAATCCTAATGCAGTGAAAGACCGAGCTGTGCTAATCGGTGTCACCGCTCCCAGTGCTAAGGATTATTTTTTTACACCCTACAGTACGGCAAGAAAGTTTGACCAGCAGATGCCAGGAGTTGTCGTTCAAGCCCAGATGGTCAGTCAAATTCTCAGCGCCGTTTTGGATGGGCGATCGCTATTATGGGTTTGGCCAGTATGGGGTGAAGTGCTATGGATCTGGGGTTGGTCGCTAACAGGTGCGTTAGTTTCGTGGCGCTTTCATTTATGGATACGTTCGGGACTGGTGGCGATCGCAGTTGTAGTCTTATATGGACTTTGCTTCGCTCTTCTCACTCAAGGGGGTTGGGTGCCGCTCGTCCCGGCAGCATTAGCTTTAGTGTGTACTAGTGTCAGTGTTGTCGTCTATAGCACTCTCCCAACCCAGCGAAAGCCCTCTACACTCGTGATCTAATCATGGTTAACATCAAGTTACCTCAACTCCAGAAAATACT
>DATNQT010000469.1:0-21430 GCA_036703885.1 Candidatus Sericytochromatia bacterium | reverse complement strand
ACTAGAGGTGTCTACTTTGCGCTTCAGGAGGCAGCACGGCACATGGCAGACGGAGGGCGCATCGTCAGTCTGTCTACCAGTGGTACAGTAATGGCAATTCCTACAGGTGGTGCTTATGCAGGTTGTAAGGCGGCAATCGAGCAGTTCAGCATGGGCTTGGCAAAGGAACTCGGTGTACGTGGCATCACCGTCAATACAGTTTCTCCGGGCGTGACAGAAACGGATGGACTCGTGTTAGATCAGGAGCAGGTTAATCAAATGATTGCTCAAACCCCGTTAGGGCGATTGGGTAAGCCAGATGATGTCGCTAGTGCTGTCGCATTACTATTGTCTGATGATGCCCAGTGGGTAACTGGTCAAGGGGTGCGAGCAAACGGTGGTATCGTGTAGGTTGGTGCAGTGTAGTACACGAACCCGAAATTGCTGTAACGATGTAAGTCCCGATCTGCAATATCGGGCTAAGACGCTGTCACATGAACCATTTCTTCTGGAGTCAGATGGGAATGCATGACTTCACCGTCGCGGAACCAAACAATGCGCCTGGTAAGCCTTGCAACCTCTGGTTCGTGAGTCACCATCACCACGGTGATACCACTAACATTGAGTTGAGTGAAGATATCCATGACTTCCTGAGTGGTACGAGAATCTAACGCACCAGTCGGCTCATCTGCTAACAGTAATACAGGTCGATTAACAATAGCACGAGCGATCGCCACCCGTTGTTGTTGTCCCCCAGAAAGCTGGTTCGGTCTATTATTAAGACGATTTTCTAACCCCACCCGTTTGAGAGCATCAGTTGCGCGATCGCGTCGTTCCCCATAAGGGATACCCGCATAAACCATCGGCAACATTACATTTTCCAGCGCCGTCAACTGGGCTAACAAATGGAACTGCTGGAAAACAAACCCGATTTTGATATTGCGAATCCCTGCCAAGTCAGCATCTGCCAGCTTAGACACATCAACGCCATCCAGGTAGTAACTTCCAGATGTCGGTCGGTCAAGACAGCCTATAATATTCATCGCTGTAGACTTACCCGACCCAGAAGCACCCATAATCGAGCAATATTCTCCCTGCTCAACAATCAAGCTCACCCCATTCAGAGCGCGAACTTCTGTGTTACCCATACCGTAGACTTTGAAGACATCCTCAAGGCGAATGACAACAGGTTTGTACTCAGGATTGAGGACACTAGACTGAGGACTGAATTGATCTACCATGACTAAGCACTTCTAAGAGCAACAATTGGGTCAAGCTTCGCCGCGCGTCGTGCTGGTACGACACCAAAGAATAAACCAATACCACCAGAAACCCCAACAGCAAGAACGATCGCCGTTGCTGAAACACCCGCTTGTAATGGCGTAAAGGCACCAACCAGCAGAATACCGCTAACACCAACTAGAGTACCCAAAGCACCACCCGCCGCTGAGAGAATCACCGCTTCAATCATGAACTGAATCAAGATGTCTTGTTCGCGAGCACCGATCGCTTTACGCAATCCTATCTCTTGAGTGCGCTCCGTCACCGAAACCAGCATGATATTCATCACGCCGATTCCACCCACAAAAAGTGAAATCGCAGCAATTGCCGTTAGCATTACCGTGAGAGCGCCTGTGATTTTACCCACAGTTTCCAGTGCATCCTTCTGAGAGCGGATGGTAAAGTCATCCTCACCCGTCAGTTTGTGGCGCAATCGCAACAAGTTTGTAATTTGAAACTCTGCTGCCTCTACGCTATTAGCATCCTTCGCCGCCGCAACCAGGTAGGTTAATTCAACTCCATAGGGAGAAGTCCGTCCAGCAATCCGATTAGCCTGAGTAGTAATGGGTACTAACACCGCATCATCATAATCCACTCCCAGGTTTGAGCCTTTGGATTCCATCACCCCAATTACTTGAAAGGTGACATTTTTAATTCGCAATTGCTGACCCACTGGATCGGCGTTATCAAACAGTCTATTAGCAAGATCAGCACCCAAGACAGCGACTTGATTACTTCGCTTGATGTCCAGTTCTGTCAAAAACCGCCCTCTACCAACATCAAACTGTCGCACGGGAAGAAACTGAGGGGTAGTTCCAATGATATTTACATTGGTATTCTTGTTGCGATAGGTCACTAATTGTCGGCTGTTGGATTCAGCAGCGACTGACTGAATCGAGGGGACTTGAGTAGCGATCGCTCTTGCATCTTCCAGCACTAATGTCCTCGGCAAATCTAAACTCACCCGCTGAGTTTCCCGATTCCCTGGAATCACAAACAGCACATTAGGACCGAGTGACTCAAGCTCTTTAGCAACATACTTCTGTGCCCCTTCTCCAATCCCGATCATGGCAATTACAGAAGCGTTACCGATAATAATGCCTAGCATTGTCAGGCTGCTACGCAGTTTATTTGCCACTAATGTTGTGGCTGCCATTTTAACACTTTCTATAATGTCCATTTGTTATCTGTTGTTCGTTATTTGTTGTTTGTTGTTTGGTAGGACATATACTAGGCTTGCAATTTAACTAATGACCAATGACCCTTATTTCCCTTTCTTCTGCTGCTCTTCCTTTTGTTTCTGTTTAAATTCTTGAGGCAGGTCAATAAATACGCGATCGCCCTGATTCAATCCGCCGAGAATCTGAGTTTGGTTTTGAATGCTCGGTCCAATCGTCACGGGTTTAAACTTGGGTTGGTTATTTTGGTCAGGTGTCATTACGCCCGTTTTGCCATCTTGGGTGATGATTGCCACTGTAGGTACAACCAAAGCATTGCCGATTTTTTCACCCAAAAATGTCACATCAACATTCATGCCCGATCGCAACTCTTTTTGACCCGTTTCTAGGGCTACTCGTACCTGAAAGGAGGTAACATTTTGCTCGACCACCGCTTCTGGTGCAACTAACTGTACGCGACCTTTAAAGACTTGATCGGGAAAGGCATCCGCGACAACTTCCACCGCCTGTCCGGGTTTAATTTGTCCAATATCAACCTCTGGAACTTTGGCAAGAATTTCCAATCCTTTAGCCAGGGCAATAATAGAAGTTGAGGTTGCCGAAGCCGTACTGGAAGCTGACGTGGATGGAGCCACAAATGCTCCTTCCGTTGCATATTTCTGCGTCACAATTCCCGTAAATGGAGCAATGACTACGGTGTCTTTGAGCTGAACTTCAGCGGCTTGCACCTCAGCTTCAGCCGCTTTAACCCCAGCGACAAACTGGTCGATTTCTGTCGGACGCTTGCCGTTTTCCAATCTCTGTACATCCGCCTGCGCTTCTGCCACCGCCGCTTCGAGTTGAGCGATTTGAGGGGGGTTGCCAGTTTGGACTTTCTGTAGTCGTTGTTGGGCTTCATCCAGAGCGGCTTGGGCATTGCGCTGTTCGGTTAACGCTTCGTCCCGCCGATCTTCGGAAACGGCTCCTTCTGTCGCTAGATTTCCATATCGATTTGCTCGCGCCTGTGCCAGAGCCAACCGAGATTTAGCCGCATCCACTTGTGCTTTGGCTTGGTCAACTTCTGAAGGATTTCCCGCACGCGCTTCGTCCAGGCGAGCTTGTGCTTGCAACAGACGAGCCTTTCCCTGCCGAATTTCTTCCGGACGACTGCCAGCACGCGCCTCAGCTAGGCTGGCTTGGGCTTTGCTCAGATTGGCTTTGGCTTGAGATAAACGGGCTTGTAAATCCGCATCTTCCATCTGGGCAATGATTTGTCCCTGCTCAATGCGATCGCCTTGTTCAACAAATAGCTTTGCCAAGCGTCCAGCTGTTTTGGGGCTGAGATTTACACTTTGAATTGGTTTTACACTACCATTTGCCGTGATTCTTACCGTGAGGTTTTGTGCCTGTGCGGGTACGGTGAGTTTATTGAGGTCAACTTTAGGCGTCCTTGCCCCAATAACAACATAAGTTGCGCTACCTAATCCCAAAATCCCGGCTGCCACCAGCCCCATCAGCCAAGGGAAAGGTCGTTTAACTTTACCAATGAGTGGAACTTCCATATGTCAGGTGCTTTAAGTCAAGCCTCAATAAAGAAACAGGCAGCTATTTTAATAATTTTACAATTCGCAATACTTTTTTAAAATTTGTAAGAAGCAGTTATGCATCTAAGTTGTCTATTGAAACAATCGTTTTGGTTAAATAGGACGAAAGAGAAATTGGTACAGCGAACAAAGCTTTTTGTCAATTGTGGAAAGAGTCTTACGATCAACAAGACCCAACAAACTCTATAGGCAAGAACCCACTAAAGAAGCAAGGAAAATCTCTTCTTCTTTACTCTCTATTTTCAAGACACTTGCTATGCCTTAAAAGTGCCCTATCCAACTACCAAGGTAATCTATCCTTCATCGTAGCTATATTGATTGCACCACTGGACTCATCAACCCGCCCTTAGTGGTAGGGAATTCCGAAATTTCAAGAGGAAGATAGGCGGGATGTGGGAGGTGCGCCAACCATTACCTGAATATGTGTTCATATATAATAAACGCAGCTTTATAGACATCAGACCTATTTAGTCATGTCCTCCCATCACCACAACCACAGCCACGCACCGCTCAATTACAACCGAGCCTTTGTCATCGGCATTACCCTCAATATAGGATTTGTTGCCATCGAGGCAGTGTTCGGGTTTCTCACCAACTCCCTAGCGTTGCTTGCCGATGCTGGTCACAATCTGAGTGATGTGCTGGGGCTGCTACTAGCTTTTGGGGCGAGTTGGCTTACCCGTCGTCGTCCTACGCAACGGTATACTTATGGGCTGCGTCGTTCTTCGATTCTAGCGGCTCTTTTGAACGCTAGTTTCCTACTCGTGGCGATAGGTGCGATCGCTTTAGAAGCCATCCAACGCTTCGCTAGCCCAGCCCCAGTCAACGGGACTACGGTAATTGGTGTTGCCCTGGTGGGGATTGTGATTAATGGCGTCACGGCGCTGCTGTTCATGTCAGGTCGAGAGCGAGACTTAAATATTAGAGGAGCCTTCCTGCATATGGCGGCGGACGCACTAGTCTCTGCTGGTGTCGTTCTGGCTGGTATTGCTATTTTGACAACAGGCTGGTTGTGGTTCGATCCAGTTGTCAGCTTGATTATCGCTGCTGTAATTGCGATCGGTACGTGGAACTTGCTGCGAGATTCGGTTAATTTGGCACTCGATGCCGTACCCGAAGGAATTGACCTACAAGCTGTCCGCACTTATCTCTCAGAACTTTCTGGTGTGGTTGGAGTTCACGACCTGCACATTTGGGCAATGAGTACTACTGAGACAGCGCTGACTACCCATTTGGTCATGTTAACGGGAAACCCAGGTGATGGTTTCCTGTCCAGAATTAGTATGGAATTACATGACAAGTTTGGTATTGAACACAGCACGATTCAGGTGGAAACGGGTAATTTTCTCCGACCCTGCGACCAGAAATCTTGCTGCGATTAAAAAATTCCCAATTTCCATCGACCTGCTGAATTACAGATTTCTACAACGATCGCCTCGATTATGCGCTAATTTAGCTCTTATATTCCTTCCTTGTTATCTTTAGAGGCTGCCCCGTGCTCAAGCGTATTCCTTTACTTTCTATTTTTGTCTTCCTGGGCTTAGTGAGCGTGCAAGTGCCAGTTTCTGCACAAGCACTCGTGCCCTATACCTTGCAGCTAGATTCAAAGGAACTGGAGCAGCAGGGCTTGAATCTAGCTCAAGAAGCCGTTCAGCTGGTACGCTTCCAGCAATACGACCTGGCGATGCCCAGAGCAACGCTAGCCACTCAACTTGCCCCTAAGAGTTATCAAACCTGGTTTATCTTGGGGAGTCTGTACGTTCAGGACAAAGAGCTGGATAAGGGCATTGAGGCGTTGCAACGCGCTAAATCCCTAGCTCCGAAAGAAGCAGGAGTTTTCTTCACCTTAGGTTCAGCGCGTTTTCAAAAAGGCGACTATAACGCAGCGATTACGGAATTGGAAAGCGGGTTAAGACTTAAACCCAACGTTCCAGAAGCATTGTTCGACTTGGGAAACTCTTACTATATGCTCAAGCAGTATCCCAATGCGATCGCTCAATATCAAAAAGCCGTTACCCAAGAAAAAAAGTTCTGGCCCGCTATTAACAATATTGGGTTAGTCAAGTACGAACAGGGTGATGTAGCTGGCGCGATTAAGCAGTGGCAGGCGGCGGTTGCTATTGACGATCAAGCAGCTGAACCGATCTTAGCCTCCGCAGTAGCGCTGTATACCGGAGGAGACCAGGAAAAAGCGCTATCCATGGGAGAAGCGGCACTTCGGATAGACGAGCGCTATGGTGACCTCAAGTTTCTCAAGGAAAATCTTTGGGGCGATCGCCTCCTCTCCGATACAAAAAAGTTTTTGGAAGTCCCCAGAATCCAAGCCATGATCGCTAGAAGCCAATCACAACCTGTACAAGTAGAAACCGCCCCTAAGTAGATTAGGGGGTTAGGGGCTAGAGACTCCCTGAATACATCTTGCCGAAATTGCCGTTGAATAGTACATATGTACGTAGGTAGATGGTTCAACGGCAACATGAATTAACTTGGAGAGGTAGAGATACGACCCCTGATCTGGTTAAAGTAGGCATCGCGGGCAACAGTTTAAGTCTCTTTTGGCAGTAGTGCCAGGATTTGATCCACAAACTGTTGATGGTCAACAACTGGTTTAGAGATGTAGCCATCGGCACCACTCTGCTTCAGGAAATTTTCGCGATCGCCTTCCATCGCGTGAGCTGTGACTAGAATAATGGGCAAACTGGACGTTTGGACATCAGCTTTTAACATTTGTGTGATTTTGATGCCGTCCACTGCCTTACCTCGATAAACGCTGTGGGACAAGGAAACATCCATCAAAATAATGTCAGCAGCGCCACTTTGGGCAATTTGCATGACCTCTTCCACGTCTTCAGTATGCTTCACATCTAAGCCGCCCCGCTTGATGAGAATCTTCGAGAAAACGCGAGCATTAATGGGATCGTCTTCTACAATCAGAACGGTTTTCATGGGCGTTGCATCAAGAAAGTCGTTTTTTTCAAGAAATTTGCGCTTTGATAATAAGTCTGACAGGGACTTTGTAATGTTGCCATCTATAAAGCGCTCCGTCATCACTTTATGGTTACAAATTAGGAAACAGAACTCATGGCAAAACAGTTAAACCTGCTGGCGACTGGTCAGGTCATCCCCACCGCTTTACACGCGGAGATGCAACAGTCATATCTTGAATATGCCATGAGTGTCATCGTTGGTCGGGCACTCCCTGATGTTCGGGATGGTTTAAAGCCCGTTCATCGGCGTATTTTGTATGCGATGCACGAATTAGGTTTAACACCAGATCGACCGTATCGCAAGTGTGCTCGCGTCGTTGGGGACGTTTTAGGGAAATATCACCCCCACGGTGACCAATCGGTGTATGAGGCGCTGGTGCGCCTTGTACAAGACTTTTCTAGCCGCTATCCTCTGCTGGCAGGTCATGGAAACTTTGGTTCAGTGGACAATGATCCCCCAGCCGCCATGCGTTACACCGAAACGCGGCTGGCATCCATCGGTGATGAAGCGCTACTCTCAGAAATTGGCGAATCTACTGTTGATTTTACCGACAACTTTGATAGCTCTCAACAAGAGCCAGTGGTGCTACCCGCTCAACTGCCCGTATTATTGCTCAACGGTTGCTCTGGTATTGCTGTTGGTATGGCAACCAATATTCCTCCCCACAACTTAGGAGAGATCGTTGATGGTTTAATTGCCCTAATTGACTCTCCAGATTTAGCAGACGAAAAATTGTGGAAATTAATTCCAGGACCGGATTTCCCTACAGGAGGAGAAATTGTTGAAACAACTGGAATTCGGGAGGCTTACAGCACGGGGCGCGGCAGTATCGTTGTCCGGGGTGTGACCAAAGTTGAAGAAGTTCAAGGCGGTCGAGGACGGCATAAGCGTCAGGCAATTGTGGTCACAGAACTGCCTTACCAGGTGAATAAGGCAGGTTGGATTGAAAAAATGGCAGAACTGGTCAACCAGGGACGCTTAGAGGGAATTGCGGACTTGCGAGACGAAAGCGATCGCGAAGGAATGCGCGTGGTTGTGGAACTCAAACGAGATATTCAACCCAGAGACGTTCTCAAGCAGCTATACAAGCAAACTGCCCTAGAAAGCAACTTTGGGGCAATTTTACTGGCTCTGGTGGACGGACAACCCCGCCAGTTGACTTTGCGGCAGTTGTTAGAGGAGTTTCTACGCTTTAGAGAGCAAACCCTCACTCGGCTATATAGCTACCAGTTGGAGCAGGATGAACAACGCCTCCACATTGTTGAAGGATTACTTGCCTCCTTAAGCCAGCTAGACACCGTAATTGACATCCTCAGGAATGCTCCCGATGGCACGACGGCGAGAACTTCTCTACAAAACCAGTTAAATATCAGTGAGGTGCAGGCAGATGCAATTCTATCGATGCCCCTACGTCGCCTCACAGGTTTAGAACAGCAAAAATTACAAACCGAGTTTGATGAGCTAACGGCACGGATTGGTCAGCTACAGCGATTACTCAATGATCGCAACGAGTTACTCAAAGTATTGAAAAAAGATTTGCGATCGCTCAAGCGCAAGTACGCTGACCCTCGTCGTACTAAAATTTCCCTTAAAAAAGCAACAGCAACTCAGACGCCACAAGTCAGAAGTCAGGAGTCAGAAACCCGGCATAACGCGCCCGTAAAGGAGGCAGGAAATAACAAGAAGAGTAAGAAAAACTCCGATCAACCCACACTCCCAATCCCTGAACCCTTACCCGCTGAGGAAGAAACCGTTCTAGAATTCACACACCTTGGGTATGTACAGCGCCAGCGTTCTACAGGCGATCATAAATCAAGCCAGTCCCTTAAAAAAGGGGATGACTTTGTCATTGAGACTAAAGTCACGACTACACAGCAAGAATTAATTTTCGTCACTAGTGGTGGCAAAGCTTACCCCGTTAAAGTTCGGGATATTCCCCCAGCAGCAGGGCGAAAGCATGGAACGTCCTTAATAAGCTTACTGCCCGAATCCGTGAGGTCTGAGAGGGTGGTGGCGCATTTCATGCTACCTGATGCGCCAGAAGACCTCAGCCTAATTTTGCTAACTCAACAAGGGCGAATCAAGCGGCTACCCGTTTCAGAATTAACCAATCTCACAGCACGCGGGACAACGCTACTCAAGTTCAAGGATGACGATCGCTTAGAGTATGTCAGCCTAGGAAAAACGGGTGAACAACTGGTGTTAGGAACTAGTAATAGCCGACTTTTGCGCTTTGAGGTTAATGACGAGCAGTTGCCGATTATGGGACGTACCGCTCAAGGAAATCAAGCCTTACGGCTGAGTCGTCGGGATCGTCTGATTGGTTGTGCGGTGCTTTCTACTCAAGACAATCTCCTACTGGTTTCGGAACAGGGGTATGGGAAACGTCTACCCGTGAGTGCCATTCGGCGGGCTAATCGCGGTGATATTGGGACTCCGGCATTACAGTTTAAGACTGCCGCCGATAGCTTGGTGGCAATGATACCCCAGTCATTAGCGGCTGAGGTTATTTTGGTAACCAGTGATGAGCGGGTAATGCCTTTACCCTTAGATTCCGTGAAGTTGCTGGGGAAAGATGGGGCAGGCGATCGCATTGCTAAACTCAAGGAAGAAGAAAAAATCATTGGTGTGGCTACCTCCTCACAATCTATCTAAAAATGCAAAAAGACGCTGCCAATAAAAAACCCCCAGTACATTACTAGGGGTATGATTGGTTGAGCTTATAGCGGTTCTCGGTTGTATGGAGTACACTCTCAGGCTCCTGGTTCACCCAAGTGAGAATCGCTACAAGAGTATATAAATGCTTTCTAAATGTGGATGCCACACTCAGTTTTGCCCGTGCCGCGCCAGCGACCAGCGCGTTCATCTTCACCTTCTCCCACTGGCGTTGTAATGGGTTCATCGCCGATGCTGGGGTAACCTTGGTCGTGTAGCGGATTGTAAATCACCCCATGTTCGTGGACATAAGTCCAGCTTTCTTTGCGCGTCCAACTAGCTATAGGATTAAGCTTCAGCCGTCCATTAGCATCACTTTCAAACACAGGCATATCAGCGCGAGTCACGGCTTGGTCGCGACGACGCCCCGTAATCCAAGCCACTGTATTTAGCTCCGCCAAACCCCGTTGCAGGGGTTCAATCTTTGTGAGGTGATGGAATTGTTGAATATCTTTATCCCATAGGGCATCGCCGTATTGAGCAGCAAAGGCTTCGCGGGAATCTACATCTGGAATCTTATAAGTTTTTAGATCCATGTTGTAGACATCTACTGCTTTGGCAACGAGTTCCAGAGTTTGAGGAAAATGATACAGCGTGTCGAGAAAAATCACCGGAACGGGTGTCGTTGGTTTAAGATCCCGGTAGAGAATATCTGTAATCACTAAATCATCAACGTTAAAGGCACTGGTTTGTACTAAGCCCGTTGGAATATTCTCCACGCACCAAGCCAAGATTTCTCTGGGGTGGGCAGTGTTAAAGCGTTGATTCAGTTCATCTAGGTCAAAGCTAGGAGGTTGAATTGTCGATTCTGTCAATTGGGTCATAACAACTTTCTTGTTTAGCGTTTAGCGGAGATTAAACACAATTAATTTTAACCCTTAAAGATACCTTATCAGCTTGGATAAAAGTATTTAAGGGTTAAAGAATTTATAATACATAACTAGTATATCATCATCTTTTTGAACGTTTGATTAGCCTTAATTGAAGCTACATTAAACCTAGGATTGGCAGCAAACATTGAGATATTTGAAGGCTGAGTCATGCTTTATAACTAAACAAAGTAATGATTAAATAAAGTCTTCTGCCTCCGATCAAATAAATTTGGAGACCAGTAATGCAATTAATTCTTTACAGTAAGCCAGGTTGTCATTTGTGTGAGGGACTGCAAGAAAAGCTAGAACAAATACAAGGCTTGAACTTGAATTTAGAAGTGCGAGACATTACCAGCCGCGAAGATTGGTTTCAAGTTTATCAGTATGAGGTGCCGGTACTGTGTAGGGCCATTGCTGGTAAAGAAGAACTGCTACCGCGCCCTTCTCCCCGCATGACAGTACAGCAGTTGGAGCGAATGTTACAGAAATATTTGCCAGCAGATACGCCAAAATAGGCGCAGAGACAGTGGGGCTGGAGAGACAAGGAGGAAGGAGGTATTCTGGGCGCTTTCTTGTCTACCGCTACTTCAAAAGTCTTTCCCCTCTCTCCAAGTCCCAATCTCAGTACCTTTCTTTGTGAGGAGAGTCTTGCGATGAAGCTACACGAGTTATTAGCAGCGATTCCCGACCTAAAAGTGCAAATGCAACATCCAGCGCTTGAAGCTGAAGTGAAGGGAGTTTGTACCAATTCTCACGCCTGTCAGCCAGGAGATTTATTTATCGGGATGCCGGGAACGCGAGTCGATGGTGGAGAGTTTTGGGAAAGTGCGATCGCATCAGGTGCAGTCGCCGCCCTAATTTCTCCCCAGGCGGCTGAAAAACAGCCCCCTTCTAAAGCACACTCAGGGGAAAGTCCCTGTGTAATTACAGCTCTTGACATGACTGTAGCCTGTGCCCATGCCGCCGCCGCGTTCTATGGTTACCCAGCACAACAGTTGAAGCTAATTGGCGTTACTGGCACAAACGGCAAAACCACAACCACCCACCTGATCGAGTTTCTTCTGGCTCATGCTCAACTACCTACAGCGCTTTTTGGTACACTTTATGCGCGTTGGCCGGGTTTCAATCAAACAGCCATTCATACCACCCCAATGCCCGTAGAACTGCAACACCAGTTGGCGTCGGCAGTGGCAGCAGGTTGTCAGATAGGGGTGATGGAAGTGAGTTCCCACGCGCTGGCACAAGGTCGGGTGATGGGTTGCCCGTTTGAGGTTGCAGTATTTACCAATCTCACCCAAGATCATTTAGACTTTCACCGCGACATGGAGGATTACTTCGCAGCAAAAGCGCTGCTGTTTAATGCTGATTATCTCCAAGGGCGGGCAGTGATTAATATCGATGACCCCTATGGACAGAAATTAGTTGGGACTAGCGGTACAGATCGCGTCTGGAGTTACAGCGTACAACAAGAGTCGGCTGATTTGTGGACGAGTAACCTGAATTACGAACCAACTGGAGTCAGCGGAATGCTGCATACTCCGGTGGGTGAGGTTCCCTTCCAGTTGCCGTTGGTGGGTCAATACAATTTGTCTAATATGTTGGCAGCAGTCGGAGCTGTTTTACATCTGGGTCTAGATTTAGAGTCAGTAGTAGAAGCGTTGCCTCAATTTTCAGGTGTCCCCGGACGGATGGAACGGGTACAGATTAAACCCGAACAGGATATCAGTGTAATCGTTGATTATGCTCATACGCCGGATAGTTTAGAGAATTTGCTGAAGGCGGCACGACCCTTTATTCCAGGCAAGATGATTTGCGTGTTTGGTTGTGGAGGCGATCGCGATCGCACAAAGCGCCCCAAAATGGGTAAAATTGCCGCCGAACTCGCAGATGTTGCCGTGGTAACTTCTGATAACCCGCGTACCGAAGACCCAGAACGCATCTTACAAGACGTTTTGGAGGGTATCCCGTCATCAGTAGAACCGATGGTAATTTGCGATCGCGCGATCGCAATTCGCACGGCTATCTCGCAAGCAAAATCGGGAGATGGCGTTTTAATTGCTGGTAAAGGTCACGAAGATTACCAAATTCTAGGTACGGAAAAAATCCACTTTGACGACCGAGAACAAGCACGAGATGCTCTTCAAGAACGATTAGCATAGTGGTCATTGGTCATTGGTCATTGGTCATTAGACCTCTTGCAAAAGTCAGAATTACCCCCCTTAGTCCCCCCTTACCAAGGGGGGAAACTAGCTCCCTCCCCTTGATAAGGGGAGGGCTGGGGTGGGGTCAGAGATATTTTTGCAAGAGGTCTATTGGTTATTGGTTTTAAAATTTCAGGGGCGAAGGACACATGAGTAATAACTAATAACTAATAATTAATAACTAATGACTACTGACTCTCTATACCAGTTGGCTCTAGAGGCTCTTGCATCTCCCCAGCCTCTCTCAGTCAGTTCTACCACGCTCAGGTCTTTAGTTGGAGCGCTAATTGATGTTCTGATCGAGGAAAAAATCCCCGCGACACTCTGGGTTAAACTTCCGCCAACGAAAGGATGGCAGGCAGAATTAAAGCGGTATCAGCAGCAGATCGATCTTCCACAGGCGATTTATCTGTGCAGTTGTCTTGGGGATTCTCTGGGAGAAGAAACTCAGGAAAATGATAATTTTCAATTTTTCCCCGTCCAGTTTGCAGCAAGTAGCACACTTAAACAGGAGTACTTTCTGTTAATTCTCTGTGAACAGTTTAGTAGTCTAATTGTCGCTTGCCAGCCTGAGCCAGCAGCAGTCTTGCTCGAAAGCCAGCCAATGCTTGTGCTTTATACCTTTGAGCAACGGGTAATTCAGCAGGTTTTGGGGGGTATTAGAGATGCGATCGCTCCATCTGATACTACGTCTAAAGAGTTACTGGACGTTTTAGAAACTCAACTTCCTGTTATTTCACCGTCTGATGAGAAGGCATTACTAAGTCAGTTACTGGTGAAGCAAGTACAGCATACTGAGGAAATTCTTTACGAAGCAAGCGTAGATAACCTACGCAGCAAAGATCAGCTTCTCAAACGAGTTGCTCAAGAACTGCGAACGCCTTTAACGAATATGAAAACGGCTTTAAAACTGTTGGATTCAGCACAACTCAAGCCTGCACAACGTCAACGTTATATGCAGCTACTCAATACCGAATGCGATCGCCAAAATTCCTTGCTTGTGGGATTGCTGGAGCTAGTACAGCTAGAGGGAGAACCCCAACCCAAGATAATGCGATCGGTGCAACTAGTTGAGATTGTACCCGGTGTCGTCAGCACCTATCAGCCCCTTGCTCAAGAAAAGGGCATTCAGCTTGGATACACAGTTCCTGCCCATCTTCCAGCGGTTTCCTGTTTTGAAACTTGGCTGCGGCAAATTGTCATCAATCTGCTGCACAACAGTCTAAAATTTACTCCTACTGGTGGTCAGGTTAGGGTGATAGCAACTCTTCAAGGCGAATATATTCAATTAGCATTTAGCGATACAGGCATTGGCATTGCCCCTAATGAAATTCCCAGAATTTTTGATAGTTTTTATCGGGGACGCTCAACAGCGGGGGAAGATATGGGAGCAGGCTTGGGATTAACTATCGTACAACAATTATTATTGCGCTGCGGCGGTTCGATTTCGGTTACCAGCCAACTGGGCAAAGGTTCGCTTTTTAAAATACTTTTACCTGTTACAGAGAGAGTACTATAGCTGTTCTCAGTTTTATCCAATTTTAGAGCAATTTTCTTATTAAAAAAGCGGCTCACTAGGTCAGTTGCCGCTTTTTAATAGGAGATTTAATGGTCTTTGTGCTAGTTAAACTTTAGCGATCGGGATAAGAGTTGTTATTTTCGGGAGAAGTTGTAGTACCCGATCGCGGCGCTGCTGGATTACCAGGTTTAGTCTGTTGAGGAGCTGCATTATTAAGGTTAGGAGCAACCGTAGTACCAGGACTCGGCAGGGCTGAATTACCGGGGTTAGCCCCTGGTTGTCCAGGCAACGGTTGTAGATTACCAGGGTTAGTTCCAGGTGGTAATCCTAATCCCGGCACAGGTTGCCCTAGATTTGGCTGCACTTGGGGTTGAGCCGGATTAAATTGAGTAGCTGGGTTCTGTAGCCCGTAAGGATCAAAGGAGTTGGTACCGGGAGCAGGTGGAACCCCAGGAACGCCCATCGCTGGCGGCAATGGAGTTGTTGTATTAGGAGTAGCAGTTGTCCCCGACTCTCCAGGTAGGGTTGCTAGGGCAACGCGATCGCCTCCTACTTCCCGCAGCAAATCCAACACCTGTACGACCTGGTTGTAAGTGGCATTGGTAGAAGCATACAGTGCCATCAACCCATTCGGATTCTGTTGACGATAGTCCCGCAGTCTTTGATAAAACTGATCTTTGGTCATGACTGGCTGTTGTTCAACGAAAACTTGACCCGCATCATTGAGGCTAACCATTAAGATTTCCCGTCCCTGCGGTGTCCCCGTCCCTGCCTTGGGCAAATCGATACTGATTGCCTGCTGCCGAGAAAACCCCACCGCCGCCAGGATGAAAAACGTCAGAATACAAAAAATGACATCAATCAGGGGAACAACCTCAACCCGAACATCCTCAGACTGGGTGTCTATCCGCAGTCTTAAAGGGCGGGGTGCTAATGAGGTAGGGGATGAATCAATTTTTCTTTTAGTTGTCATAAGTTACTGAAGGAGTGCTGCCATAGATACGACTGTCGTCGCGTCACGGTACTACCGCATGAATTTTAGTTTTCTGTGACTTCAGAAATGTCTGCTGTACTCGGCTTCAAGTAATTAGGAGTATCAACGATCTCGTCCTGCAACCAAGCTTGGCGGTAGAGCAACTCTAACTCACTCCCAGCTTTACGAAAAATCCGGACTTGGTTATACCAAAACGCTTGAAATAGACGATAGAAAGCCAAACTGACAATGGCTACAATCATCCCCGTCGCCGTACTAATCAGCGCCTCCGAGATACCCAATGTCACCCCAGCCGTTGACTGAGTTCCCAAATCGCTAATGCGAATTGAACGCAAGGAGTTAATCAAACCCACAACCGTGCCCAGTAATCCTAGTAACGGCGATAGAGCAATTACGGCTTCTAGAAGCTTGTCTCCGCGTCGCATTGCCGCCAATTCATCATCAGCCGCTCCCTCTAGTGCCAGTCGAAAAACTTCCGGGTCAGGATTAGCCAGTCGTAAGGGAGCGTATAGATATCGCCCGATGGGCTGCCGTCGTGCGTCAAGAGCAATCTCTCTTGCCATTTGCCAGTTGTTTGTTGCCGCATCCAGGACGCGATTGACTACTGATCTTTCCTTCCATAGAAGGCTTGCCCAGAACCAGACACGCTCCAAGATTGTGCCCATGGCGAGGATTGATAAAACCAACAATGGCCACATTGCTGGCCCGCCTTTCTGAATGAGTTCTCTAATATCCACGAGTTTGCTCTTACCTCCCTTAATTGCTTAAGCACAATTTCTCTTTGTAAAGTGCAAGCCATTCCAATTCTAGGATTTCGAGTAACTTGCAAACAGACTGGCGTTATTTTCTTATAGGATGCGGTCTATAGATTTTCCACTAAAACCTACCACGGCTCGAGTGAGCCTCGCCGAACTCCTTCAACCTAACACCAAGACACAGTGGTAGGTGAGCCGTGCCCAGCTTACCACTAGCTGTAGCGTTTCACTGAGCAATTCGCCTAAGCCCTGAATGAGTTCTCTCCTAAGATAGGGGAAAGATGTTCATGACCAGAACAGTGCCGAAGCAGGTGAGTCATAGAATTCGCGGAAAAACTCAATACTACTTAATTTTCGCCATCCTAAGTCCAGGTAATTTATTACTGCTTTACCTACAGATTTCGGTCATTTGAGAGATTTTTTCAGGAAGTTTAATAATTATCATCAAAGTATTAGGTAGCGATCGCTCATCTTTGACCACCTAAAGATATAAGAGTTGTCCTGAGGTAGTAAGAGGCACTATTGGGGTATGAGTAGGAGGAAAGATGTTTTATACATAAACATGAATCTTGCCTCTTAATAAAGGCTTAAAAGTGCTAATACTAGACAAACTTAGGGGGGTTATCCACACCGGAAATTGCTGGGATAATTTGGCATTATAAATAGTAACTGGAGGCTACATACATGAATAATTTTTCAATTCAATCGATTTACACATGGTATCGCAACACTATTCGTAATCCGAAGTACCGTTGGTGGATGATATTGGGTTCGATCCTTTACCTTGTTAGTCCAATTGATATTGCTCCGGACTTTATCCCTGTCCTTGGTCAATTGGATGATGTAGTACTTCTGACATTACTAGTGTCCGAAGTTTCTCAGGTACTTATTGAAGGAGCCAAAGCTCGCCAAGGCGAAAAGGTTGCTTCTAACACAGGTGAAGCTGCCACAGGTGAAGCTACTCAAAAAACCGTGGATGTCGATTCAGTATCGGTTTAGTAGCGGTTCTGCCTAATTAAGCATTAATAAAATTCCTCGCTGAAGTTTTAGTCTAAGTGCCAAAAGACGACTTGAGCGGGGAAATTTTTTATAGGAACAAATCATAAAACTATCAAGTCTAAATTTTCTATTAATTTATCCTTCTTACAACTATCTAATTGCAGTGGGATGGAGAAGAGGTGGAGGCTTGAAGCGTCCTCCTCAGAATAGCTTTGCATTTTCTTTGAGCTTAAATTCATGAGTAGCTGGAACTGGAAAAAAGCTTTTGCTTTAGTTGGTGCGCTTGTGGCAGTTTCATCAACTATCGTTACCGCTGTAAATTTACAAACGAGACAGAGCGTTGCTTTCGGTTTGTCTAAGGGAAATTCGTTAGGGGAACCAGCAGCTAGCTCCTTGCCTCTGGCTTCAGAGGTAGGAACCGATTACACTCAGCTTCAAAACCTCTTGAAATCTAGAAAATGGCGTGAGGCTGATCAGGAAACAACAAGACTCATGTTTAAGGTAGCTCTTAGAAATGAGAAAGGCTGGGAAAACTGGACTGATGTTTGGGTTTCCCCAGAAAATATGGCAAAATTTCCTTGCACTGACCTACGTACTATAGACCGACTCTGGTATGACAGCAATAAGCGCTTGGGTTTCCGGGTGCAGAAGCGCCTCTTTGAGGAAGTGGGACGCAGCGATTGGTTGAAGTTTCAAGAGCGCTTGGGCTGGTATAGTCGTAACAGCAGTGTGAGCTACGACACGTTGGTTAGTAATCCTTTGGAAGGAAGTCTTCCAATCGTAACCAGAGAAATCGATCTCTCTTCTCTTTCGCAGAGACTTAGAGTGTGTAATATTTAAGCGAGAAAAGTAAAAAAAGAGAAGAACGAGGTTACTGTGGAAGCTACCGTGAACTGCGCCGAAGCCTGCATCAACGGCTGCATTTTAGGTGACAAATGCCCTAACAAAGAATATGTAACAGGAGCAGCGAAGTTCCTCCAAGAGACTCCGTTGGATAAAATGCATGAGATCGCCGAGGAAGCCAGAAGGAAGAAGCTGATGCAGCCTCCACAATGGATTATTCCTGATTTTCCTGAGTAGCAAAGGACTAAAAGGGCGATCGCGTTTATTTTAAGGGATGCGATCGCTCCGAATATAGCCAAGCGCTTGTCTCAGTAAACATCATCGTGGGAGCCAAGGGTCAGCAATAAGATCTCTTCCTCATTTGAATCGGGATTCTCTACGAACTTAAACACAAGACGATTGCTGTAGTCAATGGAACATGACCATCTCCCAGCTAAATCTCCTTTGAGTTTATGAGTACGCAAGCTAGGGTAAAGTGGATCTTCAGCTAATTGGTGTAAAATTCGCTCTATTTGGGGACGTAGTTGTGGATTTTGACGGACTAAACGCTTAAAAGCTCTGCTGAATGTTGGAGTCCAGACTAACTGTGTCAATCGTCCAACTCCGCCAAGAGATCTGCAACTGAACCGCGACGCACATTACCCTGAGCATATTCACGCTCTGCTTGTGCGACTTCCTCTAAGAGGTGAACCCGTCCCTGTTGTTGCAGGCGCTTGAGAATAATATCCACAAGAATAGCTTGCTCATCTAGCGATAAGGCTTCTACCGCCTCAATTGCTTTCTGAAAGATGGATGTTTTTTCTGCATGAGTCATCATTCGGTTGTGTTGATGGTGGAAGAAAGATTACATTGGCGATAGGTTTATCCTAGCTAGAATGCCACTGACTTAAGCGAAGATTAGTCGTTTGCCTGAGTAAACGTTTGAAAATAATCTTCAACAAGAGTAGCTTGCTCATTGAATCTCTAAGACTCAAGCCATTACCTTTGTCGCTCCTTAACCCAAAAGCACCCTAGTTATGCAACGCTGAGAGAATACAGAGAAATACTTGATATTCTCGCTACTCCAAGTCAGCTCATCGTTATATGCAAACTCTTTCGACACCTCAAACTGCACCCACCCAACCAACCTTTGACACTACTATTCGTCGGCGCAAAACCCGTGCTGTCAAAGTCGGCAGCATCACGATTGGTGGTGGCTACCCAGTGGTGGTGCAGTCGATGATTAATGAGGACACATTAGATATAGATGGTTCCGTTGCCGCGATTCGACGCTTACATGAAATCGGCTGCGAGATTGTCCGTGTCACCGTGCCGAGTATGGCGCACGCTAAAGCTTTGGCAGAAATCAAGGAGAAATTGATTGCTACTTATCAACCCGTGCCGTTGGTAGCTGATGTCCATCACAATGGCATGAAAATTGCTCTGGAAGTTGCCAAGCACGTTGATAAAGTGCGGATTAATCCAGGGTTGTACGTATTTGAGAAGCCGAAAAGCGATCGCACCGAATATACTGAAGCTGAATTTGAGGAAATTGGGGATAAAATCCGCGAAACCCTGGAGCCTTTAGTCGTTTCCTTACGTGATCAAGGCAAGGCAATGCGAATCGGCGTCAATCACGGTTCTCTTGCCGAACGGATGCTCTTTAGCTACGGTGATACCCCAGAAGGAATGGTGGAATCTGCCCTAGAATTTATTCGCATCTGTGAATCCCTCGACTTCCGCAATATAGTGATTTCCATGAAAGCCTCACGAGTACCCGTGATGCTAGCCGCCTATCGTCTGATGGCAAAACGCATGGATGAACTGGGGATGGATTACCCGTTGCATTTAGGGGTAACGGAAGCTGGAGATGGGGAATATGGGCGAATTAAGTCTACGGCTGGCATTGCCACGCTGTTAGCCGATGGTATTGGTGATACTATTCGTGTTTCTCTAACTGAAGCACCGGAAAAAGAAATTCCTGTCTGTTACAGCATTCTGCAAGCACTGGGTTTGCGGAAGACGATGGTGGAGTATGTTGCCTGTCCTTCTTGCGGTCGTACTTTGTTTAACTTAGAAGAGGTGCTGCACGTAGTTCGGGAAGCGACCAAACATCTCACGGGTTTAGATATTGCCGTGATGGGGTGCATTGTCAATGGACCTGGAGAAATGGCAGATGCAGACTATGGTTATGTTGGCAAGCAGGCGGGTTTCATCTCCCTGTATCGTGGCAGGGAAGAGATTAAAAAAGTGCCAGAATCTCAAGGCGTTGAGGAGTTAATTAACTTAATCAAAGCGGATGGTCGCTGGGTCGATCCGTAAGTAGTTGAAAGGATTGTTTAGCGATCGCCAAAGTTCCTATCATACCCCAACCCCTCTCCTGCTCTTGAGAGGGGAGTTAGATTCAAGATCAAAAGACTTGTTACGCTCTTAGAGTCTTTCAGCGGTAGAGTTGTTACTGCACAAAGTCCCTGCGAACTACCCCGCTCAACCAAAGAGGTCACATCTATGGATCAACTGGAACGCTTGATCAAAATGGCAGAAGACGAGCTTACTGAGTACAGCACCGATGCTCGCAAAATCGAGAAACTACGACGTAAGATTGGTCTATCTGTCTCGGCGGCAGAACAACGCACCGTTCGAGAAACCTTATCTGCACAAATGCAATCCGGCGGATTGCGCCAACTCGTTGAGGAACAGCGTCAAACTATTGCTTTACCGTTTTGGGGAATCGCCGGATTGGGTTTATTAGGTGGGATTTCGCTAGCGCAGTGGGTAGGTTATATCGTAGCGATCGCAGGAGTAGTTGCAGCGTACCGCATTCAAAAATGGGGCTGGGAATTACAGGCAAAGCGTCTCCTCTTGCAAACTTTAGAGGATATCGAAGCCCGCATTGCACAACCCAAGTCGTCAGAATAAATCAATTGGGGTTTAGTCGCTTGGATACCCAGCTAATCAATCCGCTCAAAATAGCACCCGCCATCAGAATGCCAATGGCTGGAGTAAATACAGGTTCCCAAAGGCGATACCAGAGATCGAGTCCTAAAGGAACGCCAACTGAGCGACCAATAACTGCGATCGCCAGCCAAAAAAAGCTCAACAAGACTAGAAAAACATCAATCATCAATAACTGGTTGAGCCAACCGATTAGTCGATCTTTCATGGTGTCATCGTCAACAGCAACTAAATACTACTGCACTACCACTGACACTTAATAGAAACCTTTGGACGCTAGACCAATTTGAGGCATTCCCCATTGAGTACAGAAACTACCTGAGCCGCTCTTGCATGGGCAGTAGTTCATCCTACATGGCAACAAAGTGAGAACACTCCTCTCACCGTTCGCTCAAATTTCTGAGCAATTCAGAATTGTAATGAACGAAAAGCTTACGGCATAAGGGTTTAACCCACATTCCGCAGGTCTCTCAGCAAAGTAGATAATATTGGCGACAAAAGTGTGCGATCGCACCAAGCCTGAGAAAGCTGAAAGCTGTGGAACAATGACTACACAACCAGAAATTCTTGTTCAAGACATCGACCACCT
>DATNQT010000468.1:0-4761 GCA_036703885.1 Candidatus Sericytochromatia bacterium | reverse complement strand
GGGACCCGAAGCGGAGGCTCTAGCTGACCTGGATTCTGAACTCCAGGCACGGAACATATCAAGCTATCGAAAAATGTCCAGATCCCAAAGCCACAGTCGTAGTTACAGTCATGGTCATGGTACCCTTTTCTACAGATTTAGTCGGGGACCGATAGTTGGTGACATCACGCAACAACAGGTAGATGCGATCGCCAACTCTACTGATCGTTACCTTTCGAGTAGTGGTGCGATATCCAGTGCTATTCATCGTGCAGCTGGCCCTGAACTTCTAGAAGAATGTACAAGCCTTGTACCCTGTGACACGGGTGAAGCCAAGATTACTCCTGGTTATAACCTCCCAGCCCACTGGGTAATTCATACGGTTGGCCCAGTCTGGAAGGGCGGCAGTCAGGGAGAGGAGCAACTGCTGGCTCAATGTTATCGCAGTTGCTTGGAGCTGGCAGTGCAGCACTCCATACGAACCATCGCTTTCCCAACTATTGGCATAGGAGCGTTGGGTTTTCCGGTGGGACGAGCGGCTGAAGTTGCTTTTCAGGCAACCAGTCGTTTTCTTTTGAGTAATACTACTATTGGGACAATAATCTTTGTTTGCTTCGACGAACACACTCGCCAGCACTTCCATGCTGAATTTTGGAAAATTGCTGGATGGTGATGAGGAGGAAGTAGGGAGTTGAACAACCCTCCCACTTCCCATCAACTACACCTTAACGGGTGTTCGATAATCGCTGCTCTCTTCAACGCCCATCGGTGACGAAGCTTCTTGATTAGTAATCAGACGTGCCCCACGCTTGCGAGTGAAGTAGTTCCAACCCCACTGAATCAGCACCAGCAACTTGTTGTCAAACTCAATGAGATAGAAGATGTGAATAAAAATCCAGGCAAGCCAAGCTGGGAATCCTGCAAACTTCATAAACCGCAAATCGACAACTGCTGCATTTCGTCCAATCACGGCTAAGTTACCGTAGTCAGCATAACGGAAGGCAGGCATTGTCTCTCCTTTAAGCTGCTTTTGAATTAAACGAGCAACATACTGCCCTTCTTGCATCGCCACTGGCGCAACTCCTGGCAGTGGTTTGCCATCTTGGTGAACGTAATTTGCTAAGTCACCAATCACAAAAATATTGGGATGTTCTGGCACACTTAAGTCCGGTGCTACCATCACTCGTCCGGCGCGATCAAGTTCTACACCAGTAGCTTTAGACAGTACCTCTCCCATTCCAGACGCTTTCATGCCAGCCGCCCACAGAATAGTCTGCGCTGGGATTTCTTCAGTTTGGTCGCCTTGACGGATGGTAACGATATTGTCTTCAATATTGGTAACGAGAGTCTTAGTCTGCACCGTAACGCCCAAACGCTCCAGTGACTTTTGAGCTTTTTCTGATAATTCCGGTGGGTAAGGTGGCAATACCCGATCCATGCCTTCCAGCAACAAGATTCTGGTTTCTGATGTATCGATGTTGCGGAAGTCGTCCTTTAACGTGCTATAAGCCAGTTCTGCCAGTGCGCCTGCTAATTCAACGCCAGTAGGACCACCACCCACGATGACAAAGGTTAACCAAGCACGGCGCTTTTCTGGATCGGTTTCTTTTTCGGCTGCTTCAAAGGATAGAAAGATGCGACGCCGCATTTCTAATGCATCTTCCACTGTTTTCAAGCCGGGAGCTTTCGGTGCCCATTGGTCATTGCCGAAGTAGTGGTGGCTAACGCCAGTAGCGACAATCAGCGTGTCGTAGGTTACTTCTTTATTTTGCAGTTTAACTATTTGCTGACTGGGGTCAATGCCAGATACTTCCCCCATCAGCACTTCGGTATTTTTCTGACGACTGAGTACGGATCGTAGAGGCGAGGAAATATCACCCGCAGATAAGCCGCCAGTTGCAACCTGGTAAAGTAGGGGCTGAAATAGATGAAAGTTTCGTTTATCTATCAGCGTCACTTTTACGGGTGCTTTGCCAAGCGCTTTTGCTGCATAAAGCCCACCAAATCCACCGCCAACAATCACCACATGGTGAGGAGATTGGTTTTTGGCTTCATTTAACATAAGAGGTCTTCCTGTATTAATTTGATTAACGATTAATTGAGAAGTAATTAACTTTCTCAATTTTTGCTGGCTCCCATTTTACATAAATTATGTTAAAAATCACAAACTTTACGTATTAAGGGATACGAGCTAAGTTAGAGGGAATTTTTTCTATTTGGCAGAAACAGCTGAGGCGATCGCTTCTACAGCAATACTGGTTTGTCCCCTTTCCCCTAAACCAAAAAATGCAACTTGTCAGCACGAGAGCTTATTAAGCCTACCTATGGAAGTAGCTCCACAGCGTTTCCGAAAACTCATCGAGCGGGCCTGAAGTAATAGTTAGCGTTGTTACAATAGCCCAGAATCATGGCGATGAATATCAAATCTCTTGTTTCAATACTCTCTACAACCGTCGTCTCTCTCAGCATTGCTGTTCCCGTACTTGCGGCTCCTGCGGTTTTGGTTGGGCAGGAAACGGGTAGCCGCGTGAATGTCCGCTCTGCTCCCTCCACGCGAGCTGACTCGCCTCACTACGCTTTAGTGGGAGATCGTGTAGAAGTCCTTCGGCAGACCGAAGGCGCAGATGGTTACACCTGGTTCTATGTAGAATTTCGTTCCGGTGCTACAGGTTGGGTTCGAGGTGACTTTATTCAGTATTTGAACAACTACTAAGTAGATGGAGTAGAGTCGAGCCAAAATGCAATGCTGCCAGCCTTTCAAATCACTGGCATCTAATCCGCCAAGTTAGAAACTCCCCGGCGCGACGATGGGATCTAACCGAGCCGCTTGCCGCGCTGGGATTACATTAAAAAATAGACTGATTCCACCAGAAACACCAATAGCTAATGCGATCGCCCATTCCAGATTTAAACAATACCCATGTTCTGTTTAGGAGAATAATTGGGGAAGATTTGATTAATTTTTGCTCCATCGAGCTGGAGATGCCGACTTAAAACCGAGGCGATCGCATCTCGAAAGTCAGTCGTAACCGCTAAGTCACGTCCCTCGTAAAGTTGCTCTTTTGCCAATCCCGGCCATTGTCCGTAGACTTTACCGCCTTTAATTGCCCCACCCATCAGCCACATGACGTTACCGTGTCCGTGGTCGGTGCCGCCGTTGCCATTTTCATGTACCGTCCGCCCAAATTCTGACATGACAACAATTGCGGTATCGGAGTAAACACTGCCTAATCCTTGCTTTAAAGCCGCTAATCCTTCTCCCAAACCTTTCAAATTTCTAGCTAGCTGTCCAGTAGCACCTCCCTGGTTAACATGAGTATCCCAGCCACCTAACGCCATAAACGCTAGTTCGACAGAAGGGTCTTTAACCATAAGTCGTGCGAGTTGTTGGGTATCTCTAGCAAAACCCGTGGGAGAAGGAGCGCCGTTATTCGCCTGGATCATTTCTTGATTCAGATTGGTCATGAGCTGCTGTCGCGCTGCCCTAGCTTCTTGATAGGCAATGCTTAGAGCGTCATCGCCGTTATAGAGCTGATTAAATGCTTCACTCATCTGAGGACGGTCTATCGGCAAAGGACGTTCGGCATCTCTGCCTACGGGTAAGCTAGCAACCGACATCCGCCCGGTGAGAATGCGCGGCATGGTTGCCCCAACATTGATCGCTTGGATGGGGGATTGGGAATGCATAATGTTTAGCAATCGGTTCATCCAGCCGTCTTGAGTGTTTTTGACGCCAGGAGTACCACTTTCCATATAATCTTGGGCATCAAAATGCGATCGCGTTGCATCTGGCGAACCACAGGCATGGACAAAAGCTAAACTGCCTTGCTTCCATAAAGGCATTACGGACTCAAGGGCGGGGTGCAAGCCAAAACGACCATCTAAATCGAGTGCGCCGTTGTTTTCATTAGGAGGTGCGATCGCAATGAGCGAACGGGCATCATAATAAGCACTTTCCGAGTGGGGAATCACAACATTTAAGCCATCCACAGCCCCTCGCAGAAACACCACAACCAAGCGTTTAGGTTTACCATTAGGGCGGCTAGCGCTTCTAGCTGCCCAACCATGCGCCCCAACCGCTACTAGTGTGCCACCAGAAATCAGTCCTAATTGTTGTAAAAACTTACGTCTATTCATTGTTGTTCATTACTTGTTATTCTTTGCCAATGACTAATGACTAATAACAAATGACTAACGCCGCATAAATTCGGGACTTCCTAATATCAATGCAGCCTTCATTCCCTCTGGGTTAGCAGCTATGACTTGCATAGTTTTAGGGGAGAAATTGTTACCCAATGTTGTAGCCAATTGTTGAGCAGTCACTGAAGATTTTTCAGAAAAGCGTCCACTGACTAAGGCGGTTGTCAAGCTGATGCGGCGCAATATGGCATCTGGGTTCAGCCATGCTTCCTCTGTATTTTTGTAACCATCAGGAGTTGGACAGCCATAAACTGGCATCCCCATCTGCCTCAACACACCAGCCGCCGTGCGGTAATTCTCAACTTGAGTATCTGTGGCTCGAAGAGCTGAAACTAGATACTGATAAGGCGTTTTAAACTTAGCGTTATAGTACTTCGGGTCGATAAATTCCGAGCTGGAAAATAAAGTATTTAAGACAGTTTTGATATCTCCATCAGTTTCTTGGAATCGCTTCGTCAGTTGGTCAACCAAAGAGGTGGGAGGTTCGTCTGCAACGAAGTATTGGGCAAGTTTGTAACTAATATGACGTGCGGTGGCTGGATGACGTGCCAGGATATCTAAAGCTTGCTCTCCCTCCGCCAT
>DATNQT010000467.1:0-5167 GCA_036703885.1 Candidatus Sericytochromatia bacterium | reverse complement strand
GCCGTCTGCGATATCTAGTACAGGAATATTTGCCACTACTTTCTTAGGCTGACCATTCAACTGTACTTGCATTGGCACGACTTTACCTAGTCCGTAGGTCTTGACTGCCTGCTCTACTACGCTGCAACGGAGATTAAAAATACCCATTGCAGTTTTACCGTTATCTGCTTTGTAGTCCCAGCTTACCACCTTCTCCACACCATTAGCGAAAGGTTCAGTGCAGTAGAAGTGGTGAGATAAGGCAATTATCCGCGCCAGATGGACATCGTAAAGCCGCATTTGCCCTCCAAAAGCAGAAACAGTCGTGTTACGGTTGGGCACTTCAAAGTAACCCTCCCGCACTCTAGACGAAGCAGATGCACGCTCCAATCGAATCGTATTAACCTGGATATCTTCTCTCGAAGCCGCTTGAGCTACAGTACTGCAACTAATCGCCCAAGGCATGGCAATGGCAATCGCTAAGGCAGCAGTTATTTTGCTAATTTTGCTCGACATTCTTCAAAAATTTGAGGCTTATTGTATCTACCTATGTAGGTTTCTTAGTCCTCTGGCTCGCCTCCGGAAAGTGGGAATGGATTTCAACTGGATTGTAGATTGCTAGTAACTGGAAGGAGCATTACGAATAAAACCTAAATGTGGTCTTACTTGACCTGTTGTCAAACTCACCCAAGCAAGTCCTTCACTCGTTCCCACCCACAACTTATTACCCGTATCGGGTGATAGGGAAAGAATATTGGTAGAGGGAAGGTTTGGTACTCTACCTAGTACGGCTCCACTGTCGGGTTTTAGTTTCAATAAACCCTCATTGGTGCCAACCCAAACACCTTTGTCTTGAGCAAAGCGTATAGAAGTAACGTTAAGCCCTCGTAGTGGTGTTACAGAGCGCATGACTTCACGGGTTAGAGGATTAATAACGAGCAAACTGTTAGGAGTTCCTACCCAAAGCATTCCATCAGGTGCCAGGGTAAGGGCTTGCACCGTGGTTCCAGGGAGATCGCTAATCCGACCGATAACCAACGCACTAGCGGTATCCACTCGCACGAGTCCCTCAAGAGTTCCCACCCATAACTGACCTTCTTTATCCAGGGCGAGGGAGTTGCCGCTGACACCGGGTAGCTTTTGCACCGTCGTCATTAATAATCCTTGGTCTGGACTAATTAAAGAAAGACCGCGATCGCTTCCTACCCATAGATATCCCCTGCGATCGATTAGTAGAGACAATACTCGGTTAGAGGGCAGGCTAAAATTCTGTGCGGTAACTTCCTCGCTGCGGGGGTCTACACGCAACAGTCCTTCGTAGGTTCCTACCCAAATTCGTCCCACTCGGTCTTGGGCTAAAGCACCGATGGTGTAGTTGGGTAGACTAATACGAGCCAACAGTCGTCCGGTATTGGGATTAATTCTGGCTAGCCCCAGCCACGAACCAACCCAGAGATCGCCAGTAAAGTCAGGTTGCAAGGCACTCACGCGAAAATCTGCTGGCAAGGGTTGGACATCTTGCCGTAGGCGTTCCGGAGGTAAGGGCTTGTCTCCTAAGGGCGGTGGGTTGCCTGTATAGGTAGGAGTAGATATTCCTGGGTCAAGCTCACTTTGTTCTAAAGCTCGATTAATATCAGTCTGCTCCTGCATCTGTGCTGTTGCTCTTGATGCTGGTAAGTTCAACCACAGCAGCATGGCAGTGATGAACAGACTAGTACGGACACTCAAAAACGCCATTGCGATTCTCCTTTAATAGCTTGTCGCTAGCTAACTAGAAGGTCACTTTCCTACTAGCCAAATCTAACTCCCACATAACGAAGGGGCGTCGCTGGCTTTTACACCGGAAGTGTAGAAGTGTATTTAATGTCTTTACCCTTAAAGAGTACTTATTCGATTTTTTGAAACATAAATTAACTAAATGTTGTGTTTTGTTTTTTTTATAAAGAAAAATTATGTGAACATACAGAAGATTTGAAGCTTAACTTATTCCATTCTTGGTATAGTTACAAAACAATTAAGAAAGTTCGTAGTACCTGAACAGCTTTGTTTATCAGAAAAAATTGTCTGCCGTTGAGCCAATTTTGTGGTAGACACTAGCGGATAACTACTCCCAGGCAGAAGCGACAATTTCGAGTTTGTGGGTGTGTTGTTGCATCCATGAGAAGCTAATTTTAAGAGCATTTTCCAAGGATTTTGGTTCCTAAAATCGGGATAAAATCTACAACAAACAAAATTGACATCACCTGTTGCAACATTCAGTTAGCTCCTAAGGAAGGAAAACATGTCTTACTCTCAAACCAAGACTCAGTCAAAAGCTGGGTACGACGCCGGGGTAAAAGATTATAAATTAACTTATTACACTCCGGATTATACCCCGAAAGATACAGATGTCTTGGCGGCTTTCCGCATGACCCCGCAGCCTGGTGTGCCACCAGAAGAAGCAGGCGCGGCTGTTGCGGCTGAATCGTCTACAGGTACTTGGACAACAGTGTGGACAGACTTGCTGACTGACCTCGATCGCTATAAAGGTCGTTGCTACGACATCGAGCCGGTGCGTGGGGAAGACAACCAGTACATCGCCTTCGTCGCGTACCCATTAGATTTGTTTGAAGAAGGTTCTGTAACCAACTTGCTGACCTCTTTGGTGGGCAACGTCTTTGGTTTCAAAGCCTTACGGGCGCTGCGCTTGGAAGACCTACGAATTCCCGTCGCGTACCTGAAAACCTTCCAAGGACCTCCTCACGGAATTACCGTTGAGCGGGACAAGCTGAACAAATACGGTCGTCCTCTTTTGGGTTGTACAATTAAGCCCAAACTGGGTCTATCTGCTAAGAACTACGGTCGTGCAGTTTATGAAGTTCTGCGCGGCGGTCTAGACTTCACCAAAGACGACGAAAACATCAACTCCCAGCCCTTCATGCGCTGGCGCGATCGCTTCCTATTTGTACAAGAAGCGATCGAGAAAGCTCAGGCTGAAACCGGTGAAATCAAAGGTCACTACCTTAACGTCACCGCCCCTACCTGCGAAGAAATGCTGGAACGTGCTGAGTTCGCCAAGGAAATTGGTACTCCGATCATCATGCACGACTACCTAACCGGTGGTTTCACCGCTAACACCACCCTGGCTAAATGGTGTCGCCGCAACGGTCTCCTGCTGCACATTCACCGTGCTATGCACGCCGTAATCGACCGTCAGAAGAACCACGGTATCCACTTCCGCGTCTTAACCAAGTGCTTGCGGATGTCTGGTGGTGACCACCTCCACTCCGGTACCGTTGTTGGTAAGTTGGAAGGCGAAAAAGGCATCACCATGGGTTTTGTAGACCTGATGCGTGAAGACCACATTGAACAAGACCGCGAACGAGGAATTTACTTCACTCAAGACTGGGCTTCAATGCCTGGTGTGATGCCAGTAGCTTCCGGTGGTATCCACGTTTGGCATATGCCTGCGCTGGTCGAAATCTTCGGCGATGATTCCTGCTTGCAGTTCGGTGGTGGTACACTGGGTCACCCATGGGGTAATGCTCCTGGTGCTACAGCAAACCGCGTGGCATTGGAAGCTTGTGTCCAAGCCCGTAACGAAGGTCGCAACCTAATGCGTGAAGGTGGCGATGTCATCCGTGAAGCCTGCAAGTGGAGTCCTGAATTGGCTGTTGCTTGCGAACTTTGGAAGGAAATCAAGTTCGAGTTCGAGGCAATGGATACCGTCTAATAGAAAGTACTGAGTACTGAGTGCTGAGTTAGAACGAGTATCAGGATTCAGTACTCAGGATTCAGGCTTACTAGGCGGGGGTCAGACGATGGATTTAAAACAAGTTGCGAAAGATACAGCCAAAGTGCTGACTAGCTACTTTACCTATCAAGCACTGCGGATAGTTTTGGCTCAGTTAAGCGAAAATGACCCTCCCCAAGCGCTGTGGCTGCATTCTTTTTCTTCAAGGCACAGTGTCCAAGATGGAGAAGCTTATCTCCTAGCGCTACTTCAGGAAAAGCAAGAATTGGCTTTTCGGCTTATGACCGTCCGGCAGCATATGGCGGAGGAAGTGGCAGATTTCTTGCCTGAAATGGTTCGCACTAGCATCCAACAGTCGAATATGGAACATCGGCGTCAGCATCTAGAGCGAATTACGCAACTCACAATCTCTGAGCCACCTGGCCAGTCCGAACAGCAACCTGACTCGGAAACTTAATTGGCAGTCTCGATTCAGTCGGTATTGCCAACAATTTCATCCCCATTACATCAACCCACGAGCATAATCCATGCAAACTTTACCAAAAGAGCGTCGTTACGAAACCCTTTCCTACTTGCCTCCTCTGACTGATTCACAAATTCTCCGGCAAGTTGGTTATATCTTAGAGCAAGGCTACATTCCTGCTGTTGAATTTAGCGAAGATTCAGAACCTTCACAGCACTTCTGGACACTGTGGAAGCTACCCTTGTTTAAAGCCCGCACGGCTCAAGAAGTGATGGCTGAAGTAGATGCTTGTCGTTCTGATTACCGCGACTCATATGTGCGAGTAGTAGGCTTTGATAACGTGAAGCAGTGCCAAGTTCTCAGCTTCATCGTTCACAAGCCAAACGCCAACGGTCGTAGCCGCTTCTAAGCCGCTTTGAGTTAGAACACATCCTCTATAAATAGAGGCAAAAGGAGAGGTAACTCAGTTACCTCTCCTTTTGTTTAAGCTAAACGATCTGACGCTCGCCTTAAGCCGTTAAGTTAAGTTCTAACAGGGGGTTATTCTGATCAAACAATTTACGGTCTGGGAAATCTAAACCTAAATCTTCCCGACGGTATCGGTCTTAGATTTTATCAAAGTCTACCTTAGGACGCTCTACTGGTAGGCCAGTATCAAGGGGGGTAGCAGGCTCAATTACCAATCGTTCTTTCTCAATTGGCGCTGGAATTGGTGGTGCGGGAGGGGCAATAGGCTTTCCAATGGGAACTTCACTGGTGCCAATTACCTCAGTATCTGGAATCCGGCGCTCTTGATGAAGATTGATATCCCGTTCAGGCTTTTTGTCTTGAGCCGCATTTTTGACTGAGTTCGCCGCATCTTTCACAGAAGACTTGGCATCTTGAGATGCACTCTTCACCGCGTCGGTTACGGAAGGCTTGACCTCTTGAGCAGTATCTTTGACTGAATCACCTACTACTTTGGCAGAAGACTTGGCATCTTGAGATGCACT
>DATNQT010000466.1:0-2713 GCA_036703885.1 Candidatus Sericytochromatia bacterium | reverse complement strand
AGAGTTCAATTGGAGGATGCCATAAGGGAGGACGCATAAAGTTTCTTCCTTCTTCCTGATTATTAGAATTGAAAAGGCTTTTTAAGCCAGATCATACTAATCCAGTTTTGTCAAACCCTAATACTGAACCGACGCTCTAGTAGAATAGCAGTTTCATCCAAAAATACTAAATTTTCTGTCTCGATATCTGTGATCTTTTCCCAATACTCCACTCTTAATTTTTGGACTCTTTCAGTCCCGCCTTGGCTACTGCGCCATGTTTTTTTTACGAGTGAGTCCTAATTTCTGCTTGGGCCGACACATTGCTGTCCGACTCACCCAATTTCCCGTCTTAATAGCAAATAATTCACATAGCTCTACCTTGCGTAGCGTCTGGATGCTCAGCCACCAGTATTCTGATGAGTGCTTCCGCATTTGCCAAGTGACGCTCATTGTGGTTTACCCCTCTGTTTAGGCTGTAAGTTTCCCTCGATTTGTTGTTGTTTTACCAGTTTTTGGACGAGACTTTTGCGCTCCACCAAACATCATGGCTACTTTCCTCGCTTGACATCTTTTGAGCCAAATGTGCTATCACTATTTTTTTTCGGAGATCGAGGGAATATGTTTTCATTAGTTTTGAAAACAAAATGATATTTTGTTATTATTTATTGTACCATGATACAGCGGGAACCGCTGTATATTCTAGGGAGGCAAGGAGCATATCCTAACTCAGGGCTTAAAAGTGCTACATCTCGGTCATAATAATCACAATTCCTGACAGTTCGGGATTTTTATCTTGGCAATGCCGTGGGTAACGAAGAGAACGATTTTATAATTGCCTAAACAGCCATTTTTATACGCGATGCGTTGCTTTTTAGGGGGTTTATAGCGCGTTTCCTGGCTTCTGATGCTTTGATATCATAACCGGAGTTAGGATTAGCTTGGTGCAGTTGCATTAGCAGGTCGATGTAAATTTCGTAGTAGTCCTGCACTGTGGCAAAGTATGAGCTGCGGAGTTCTGGGGTGGCTATTTTGGTGCGGAGGTTTTCAATGATTTTGAGAGAGGATTCGATGTCATTGAGGGCTTCGGTAAGATTGTTTTGGTGGCGTTTGACAATAGCCATGTTGTAAAGGGTGAGAGCTTCCCCACCACGATCACCCACTGCCCGCCTCAGGGGAAGCGACTGGCTGTAATACTTTAGCGCTTTCTGCTTTTCTCCCAAATTATCGTAGGCTAAGCCGATGTTGTTGAGTGTGCTAGCTTCCCCGCGGCGATCACCTACTACCCGAAATAGGGGAAGCGACTGGCTGTAATACTCTAGCGCTTTCTGTTTTTCTCCCAATTCTGAGTAGACACTGCCGATGTTGTTGAGGGTCTTACCTTCCCCGCGGCGATCGCCTAGTGTCCGACTCAGGGGCAGGGATTGGTTGTAATACTCTAGCGCTTTCTGTTTTTCTCCCAATTCTGAGTAGACTTTGCCGATGCTGGTGAGGGTGCCAGCTTCCCCACCAGCATCGCCTACTGCCCGAAACAACTTTAATGCTTCTTCCAATTTGACGATCCCACCTCTTAAAGCTTCCGCTGTTCCTTGTTGGTAGAGTTTGTCTGCTTCTTCATATACTTTTTGGGCAGCGTCGCTACTGTTACTTTGTGCTATTTGTACGGCGTTGCCAACGGGCACGGCTGCTGCCACTGGCTGACGGAAGCTGAATCGAAAGTGCGATCGACATACCAGCCAAAAACCATTGAGCGCGATCGAACATAAACACCCTTTTTGTATTTTTTTCAATCTTACTCACTAGCTCGCTTAGTGTAAAGGCAGGAAAAAGTCAGGGTGATCGAGCTTGAAGAAACCTACAAGCAACAGCACTAATTAAGCTACGCTATGTTGTCAAATAGTCCAAGAAAACGTAGCACTCGGTTGCAGCTAATTACTAGCCCTTGGTTATATCTGTTTTGCGTCCGCTCTCGATTGCTCGCGTTCACACCGACCGACCGCATGCATTACTTACTTGCTGGTCATTCGGCATAAAGGATTCCTCCCCTAGGGCTTGAAGTCGCTACAGCTTTCTCAGGATATTAGATTTACTTGACCGGCGTTGCAACGATCGCAGACTCTCTCGCCCTTAAGGCACATCAGAAGGTCTGCTTTTAACCTGCCTTCATACCAACAGTTTAGCCGATTGCAAAGCGCGGGTCCGACAACAGCAATTTATGCAACTGTTAAGGCTGACATAACGGCTGCTAAGTAGGTCGGCGAGAAAAAACACAACTATGTTAAGATACATAAATAAAACTCTAGCTCTAGTGGGGTAACTAATATATGGGCGCTCGATTAAGAGTATTTCTGACTCAAAAGCAAGACAAAACCCGATCAAATTTGAGAACTGCGCTCATTACCACAAAAAGTAAAAGATAGAGCAGAAGTAATCAGGTTAAATGCACATGGCTGGTATGTTGAGAAAATAGCTGCTCACTTTAACTGGGCTTCACAAACAGTGAGAGGAGTTTTAGATAAATGGGAAAAGTTTGGTAGAGAAAGCCTTTGGGAAAAACCAGGTCGAGGCGCAAAGCAAACGTGGAAAGAAGAAGATCTATAGCGATCGCAAATCATTCGTAAATTACTTAAGGGTTCGAGCGAGCAGCAATTCCATTGAGTGTTGGTTCAAAAATACCAAATTTGTGTAACTTGAGAAAGTCAAAGCTTTGTGACTGTATGGTAAAATTGAAAAA
>DATNQT010000465.1:0-5798 GCA_036703885.1 Candidatus Sericytochromatia bacterium | reverse complement strand
GGTACGCTCTTTGGTAGAGACGAACTCCGAACCACTGGTGATTGTCAATGCTGATAAAAAAGTCGATCATGGTCAGGTGGTTGAGGTAATGGATCGCTTGCGTCGGGTTAAGGGAGCTAAACTGGCGATCGCGGCTCAAAGATAGTAATATCAAGTTTCTAAAATAGTGCTACAGATCACCCCCCCCATCCCTCCTCACTAAAGCTCCGGTTGCTAAGGGGGGAGCAAGAAAACTATCTGACTTAAGTCTCAGCCGTCACAATTGCCTCATCGAATACGACCTCGAACTCGGCTGCTGGCATCCACTTTGCCAAAAAACGTTTATGATTTTCTGCCTCGGCGCGGTTATAGAAACGAGCGACGGTATAGTGTTGAGCGTTGGGTAAGAGCCTCACGAGTGTCCAAGGGTAATGATGTTGATTCCAGATGCGATCGCCTGCGACACCAGCGCCTAGCTGATCGCTTTGAGCAGGAAAATTTTGTACAGATGTGCTAGAGTGCGTTTCTACACTCCGACCACAGCCCCGATGTTCCAAGATAGAGTGAATGTGCAATAGAAGTTGCTCTCGCTGTGGTGTGCCATCGTTGGGTAATAAACTCCAGTCACCAACAGGCGCGGGGAGCCAAGTCAGAATATAGGAAACGGTATCTTTACGAATAGGACAAATCAAACGATTGAAAGAACTTCTCGAACAAGCTGGAATGTCGATTGATGACTTACCTGATGATATCGATTGAGAAACCATCAACTGCTCGCTAGGTAAGATGGCAAACGATAGAAACTCAAATAGCAACCCCAATTTGCCAAGTCTCAAGCAGGTACGTGAACGACTAGGAATGACTCAGGAGCAATTCGCTAGCGAATTGGGAATAACCCGCAAAACCCTTGGCAATCATGAAAGAGGCGCACATCAACTTAAGCTTTCTTTAGGACAAATCAAACGATTGAAAGAACTCTTAGAACAAGCTGGAATGTCGATTGATGACTTACCTAATGATATCGACTGAGAAACCATCAACCATTCTCTACATCTAGGCATCTTCTTCATTTTCAACAGCACGCTGTTCATACTCAGCAATGATACTTCTGATTTCATCATCTGCAATATCAGCTTGTTCCGATTTAGTGTAAACAGTCAACAGAATAATCCCCTTTGCCGTTTTGACGTAATAAATGAGACGGTAACCACCACTTTTACCTTTTTGAATATCGCTATTTCGGACTCGCAGCTTAAAAACTTCATAGCCAATTCCAGATATTTTATCTCCCGGTAACTCTCCTCGTTCAAGTTGTTCGATTACGGGTTGTATATCATTACGAATATTGCGATATTTCTTAGTGAGGTTGCGTAAATTTCGGTTGAAAGTTGGCGAAGCTTCAACTTGAATAAACGATTGCTCAGACATCCTCAAGCCCTTCCCAAAGTTGAGCAACCGGAATCGTTTGTCCTGTCATGGCTTCATACCAAGCTTGCCGAAAATCTTCTAGAATTGCTTCTTTCGGTTTATCATCTTCATCTGTTTCTGCTTTTTCTGGGATAAGAACAATGACTTCAACGCGACTGTTCTTATCTATTATTAAGGGGTAATCTAAAGTAAGTTGCCCCTGCTCATTAATGGTTGCCATGACTTTAATTGCTTTAATTGCTGCTCCAAATTGTTTATTGGGTAGTAACTAGGTTGATGTCTAATGCTTCAAGTTGCTGGTGCATCTAGTTAATTGCAGTGGTTTCATCTGTCTCAATTGCTCGTTCTAATCCTGTTTTAGCAATTTTTAGCAAAGGTTTAGAATAAATGTTCTTACAGTTGCGGATGCTGGTAGATTGGAGTATCCCGATGAAGATTAACTGATTGGGGATGTTCGCTTTGCTGAAATTGGTAAGCAGCAGAGGATGATGATGCCCACCTTCTGCCGTGCGCTCGCGTAGCGTCTGCGAAAGCAGAATCGCCCTAGGTTAAGATGTCAGTGAGCGGTAGCCAAAAGGGTTGTTATGAGCCAACTACAAGCCAAACTACCAACCGATACCTGGGTGAATGCCACCTGGGACGAATACCTTCAGGCAATCGGCGATCCAGCCTATGAGAAAGCCAGAGGCTATTACTATAACGGACGCATGAGGTTGGAGATGTCTGCACTTGGTAACCCCCATTCTCGCGACCATTTCATTGTTATTGCTGCGATCGCTCTGTTTGCAAGTACTCGAAATATTGATTTGGACGGTCACGACAACTGCACTTACCGTAAGACAGGTTATGAGGAGGCACAACCCGATGTCTCGTTTTATTTGGGTGCCAATGCAGAAACAGTTCCTTGGGATGCAACCATCATAGATCTCGATACCTACCCACCTCCTGACCTCGTGATTGAAGTTGCCTATTCTTCCTTGGCAGATGATAAGGGAGAGAAACGTCTACTCTACGAATCACTTGGAGTCCGTGAGTATTGGATTATTGATGTCCAAAATGTTCAGGTACTTGCATTTGAGATCCAGAATCGAGGCAGTCGAAGAATTGACCAGTCGCAGGTGCTTCCAGGTTTGGACATTGCGCTGCTAGAAGAAGCTTTCCGGCGTAGTCGGCAAATGAATCATGGCAAAGTGAGTGCTTGGTTGTTGTCTCAGTTTCAATCTTGAGCGATTGCTCCTATCGTTCATTCTCTACATCGAGAGTGTGCGTTCAGATTAGCAGAAGCGCTTGCGCCTTGCAATCTGGAGCATAAACTATTTTTCGATAGTTTCCTGTTTAAAGGCTAATTTGAGTCCTGGTAAACTACAACTTTCTAATCGCTTACGAATCTCTTCTTTAGCAGATACAAAGGTAGGAAACTCCTCGCTTAGTCCAAAAGGAATCCAAGCACTATATCCAATACTCTCCAGTTTTATATTGACCTTAGCAGGCACTATATACTTACGCGCAGATATATAGAACTTCTCTATATAGCCTACCCCATTACTTAAGTTAGTAACAGCAGGGCTAGCAAAATCTTTCAGATACTCTTCAACCAAGAGCCATCCCTTCTTATCAACACTAGCTAAAAGATACACATTATCAAATTGACAAGGTGCAGCATTTGCTTTTTTGTTATTTAGTATTCCGTAGGCTAGATTATAATAAACGGGATACTTCTGGTTATTAGCATCTGTTTCATATTTACCAGGGAGCTTTAGGTCAACACTAAAACATTTAATATATAGACCCATTCGCTCTCCGCCTCCAGAAAAGTTGATTACTCCACCTCTACTATATTTATGGGGGTCAATTCCTCGCTCGATCAGTAACTCTTCAATAGTAATAAATTCTGAGCTAATAAGTTTGGACTTAATAGGTCGTGAGCGACTACCTATTCCCCGCATTCCTGCTTTGTATTCCTCACTAATCTTTACCATGATTTTCTTAGCAACCTCACTATCCACTGGTCCATTGAAAAGTGGTTTTATAAGGTCTGAGCTATAAGGATTGAGTCTCTTTAGGTAGAAAGCAGATTGCTCCTCTCGATCAGCCTGATTTTGAATTTTAGCAAGTGACCTAGGGGTTATTGCCCTAATAGTCTCCTGAGCTAAAGTAGTTTGAGTATATTCTCGAAGCCCCTTGGGTTCTTCTTTAGGAAAGAAACGGCTCCAGTAATTAACTTCAACTACATAGCCATTTACCGAGAGCCGATATATAAAAGAATAAAAGTTTTCCCATTTACTAGCATAAGCCTTGCGAGTGCTAAATGCTGTTTTAATAAGTGCTTCTTGCTCTTCTATTGACTCTGGCTTAAATATTTCCTTGAGAGCAGTTGAGTCTAGAAAAATATGAATGACACTTAATCCTAATCCCTTCTTCCGTGCTAGCCAGTCAATGCTAATTTCAGACTCAACTTCTTTTCTAGGTGGCTCTACTCCTAATAAGAATGCAAAATCAGCGATCGCAGTTATGGTTTCCCTTAATAGTGTTTCTACTGGGCGTACCTTTTTCGTCTTTACCGGACTAGAGTTTAAATGCGGATGGTATTTCTCAATGCGTTGCTTCTCTATGCTGCCTAGTTGAGATTCGCTAACTTGCTCATAGTAAATACTGAAATGTTTCTTTTTTTGAACTTCCAGTTGGTAGATGCGATGATGAGATTTACCTTGCCAGCGTTTACGGATATTTTTTGCCTGCCCTATGTACCAAACATTATTACTTTCATCGAGAACGTAGTAGATTCCTGAATATTCAGGGAGTAGCTGTTTCGCGTGTAAAGTAATTTTTGGCAGTTGCAAAATTACTGCATCAGCAATCAAATGGCGTACCTCCAGTATTGGTTTAGATACTTTTGATTTCAGTATTCCCATTGCCGTGACTATTTCTACCACTGAATCTGTAGAAATATCGTCAAGGTGTCTTTGCCCGACTCCCACGTTGCCGAGCTACAAAGTTGAGCCAACTATAATTGGTGAGCAAGAGACTCGAAAGGTTTGGACATGACTACAGTCGCTATCTTGCCAGTATCCGATGCCAATGGTGAGAGGCTTTATCGTGCGATCGCGCAGTGTACCAGATGCGATCGCTATCGCCATAGTTTGAGTTTAAGCAGTCGCAGCAGTTTGATCTTCAGGGAGAAATGCAAGAACAATTCGCTCTGGCGGAATGCCTGCGGCGATTAAGTCTTTAGTAATTCCTTGTTCCATCCCGTCATATTCCACCCAAACCTTGCCCTCACTCAGAGTCACATAAATCAAATTCCCCCTCACCCGTCTTCCTCTATCCCAACCCACTTGCATTAGCGCATAGCGGTTTTGCGTATCGTCAAATACCGTGTCGAGTCGAATATCGCCGTGAGAAGGTTTGAACTGGGCGTATCGTTGAATGACCTGTTTTACAATGTCCCGCTCTCTCGTGCTGGTATCCATCGCTTCACCTCTTGCGCCTCTACATCTACAATAAGCAATTTCATCGGTAACTCACGCATCACCAACTCACCAATCGGTTCGCTGAAAATCCCATCAAACGTTGTGTCTGCAACAGCGAGATACAACTCACGCTCTGGATCGACCTGTTCGAGGAGTAGTCGATAAAGAACATATTGACCAATCGCTTGCTCCAAATCAGCAATTGCCGAGTTGCCTCGAAACTCCTTGATTTCAACAGCGATTCGACTACTGCCACGTCTAGCACCGATAAAGCGTCCTGCAATACCGTTGAGGACATCTAATCTTGCTGCCAAGTCGATAAAGAGAAATCGCTCACCATACGATATGACATAGGGATCGTCCGTGATTTCCCAACCCTCCTTAGTGAGAGCTTGCCTGATGATATTATGAATCGCGTCTCGCTGAGGCATGAATTAGGTTAAATTACGCAGCCTTAACATCATGGTCAGGTACGATATCTTCCACCTTACGCAAAGTAGGAAAAGCATAGCCAACCATACCAACCAGTAACATACATAGCGCACAGATGACGTACAACAGCGCCATGCCAGCACCAGGATTGGTGCCAAATAGTCCGCTGAAACTCGGTGCCAGATAACCATTCGGCTTCATCGCTGGTTCAAAAACGTAGTCAGCCAAAGGGCCAGCCATCAACCGACCGATCGCAGGAGTAAGCCGCGAGAGCGTAATGTGAGTTGCAAAAACCTTACCTTGCAAATCCGGCTCAACTTTGGTCATCCAGATTGCCCGATCGCAACTGTACATCAAGGGAAAATTGAACGATGAGCAAAATTGAGCAGGAATCCAGATTAAGGGCATCTGAGCTAAACCAAAGATAATCTTGCTGAAACCAGCACCTATCATCCCCAGCAATAACCCGTGTATTCGGCGCTTGTAACC
>DATNQT010000464.1:0-4734 GCA_036703885.1 Candidatus Sericytochromatia bacterium | reverse complement strand
ATTTAACCAAGTGTTAACAAGGGGTGAGAAGCTCGCTGGAATCGAGTACCGCACCAGACACAAAAATGGTAGCTGGAGGTGGCAACTTACCAACTTCTCTCCCTTTCGAGATGCCAATGGTAATTTGCTCATCGTTGGCATAGTTAGGGACATCACGGAACGCAAACGCACCGAAGCTGCTTTGGCTGAACGGGCAAGACTGGCAGCATTTCGCGCCGATGTAGGCAGCGCCTTGGGCATGAGCGATACTTTACCTGTAATTCTGCATTGCTGCACCCAAGCAGCAGTTCAGCATCTCAATGCTACTTTTGCGCGGATTTGGACGTTCAACCCTAAAGACGATGTATTTGAGTTAAAAGCGAGTGCCGGACTGTATACTCGGCTTAACGGGACTTACAGCCGCGTACCTATCACCAAATTTATCATCGGCACAAAGCCTCAACCTTACATCACAAACAATCTACCTGATGACCCTTATATTGCAGATAAGGATTGGGTGAAGCGGGAAGGTTTGCTTGCCTTTGCCTGTTATCCCATCATGCTGGAACAAGAGCTGTTGGGGATAATCGGAATATTTGCCAGAGAAAAGCTGAGTGAATCAACCCTTGAAGCCTTGCAATTCGCCGCTAAAGAAATTGCTTTGGGCATCAAGCGCAAACAAGCAGAAGCAGCCCTTGAGTATCGCGCTAAGGTGGAAAGTTTACTCAGCAGTATTTCTCGCCACTTCATTGACCAAGATGTAGATACGGCGATTAACTTTACATTAGAGGCGATCGCAAACTTCATCGGTGTTGATCGCAGCTATATCTTTGAATTCTCGGATGATCAGAGACAATACTCCCTCAACCATGAATGGTGCGCTGCTGGCATTCAACCCTTGTCTGACGGTGCGAAGGGAGGAAGTCTCACGATATTCCCTTGGTTCTACAACAAGATTCTTAGCCGTCAAATCGTAGATATTCCCTCTGTTGCAGAACTTCCTCCCGAAGCAGCAGCAGAACGAGAAATTTTTCAGAGTCAATCCGTTCAGTCCCTATTGGTTGCACCCTTGACTCATTCCGGCAAAGTGGTGGGATGTTTGGGTGTGAACGCAGTCTACTCCTCAAAAACTTGGACTCAAGACGATATAAATTTACTCAAACTTGTAGGAGAACTCATTGCCGTTGGTTGTGCAAGGCACAAAGCCGAACAAGCGCTCTTAGTTGCCAAGGAAGCCGCTGAAGCTGCCAATCGTGCCAAGAGTATCTTCCTGGCAAACATGAGTCACGAACTTCGCACTCCCTTGAATGCCATCCTTGGCTTTGCCCAGTTGATGGAGCGAGATACTACCCTTACCTCACGGCATCGAGACTCTTTGGCAATTATCAACCGCAGTGGCGAACACCTGCTCAATCTGATTAACGATGTCCTGGAGATGTCCAAGATTGAAGCAGGACGCCTAGTTTTGAGTCTGGAACCCGTCAACTTGCATCGATTGTTGCAGACTCTTCAGGAAATGTTCCAGGTGCGAACCCAAGCGAAGCGGTTGTCCCTCCGGTTTGAACTTGCCCCCGATTTACCCCAATGTGTTTTAACCGATGAAGGCAAACTCCGCCAAGTTCTCATCAACCTCTTGAGCAATGCCGTCAAATTTACAGAAACTGGAGGTATAACGCTACGAGCTAGAGCTGAACAGGGGAATCTAGGAAAATTTCCCATGCCCTATACCCTATTTTTTGAGGTCGAAGATACTGGCAAGGGAATCGCATCCAAGGAAATGGGTAATCTTTTCCAACCCTTTGTCCAAACCACCAGCGGTATCGAAGCTAGAGAAGGTACAGGTTTAGGACTAACCATCAGCCGTCAATTTGTCCGATTAATGGGAGGCGATATCTACCTTATCAGTACTGTCGGCAAAGGGTCTACCTTCCGCTTTGACATCCAAGTGACATTAGCTGAGGCAAAAGCCGTCGCGCCAACCCTAACTCATGGGCGAGTTCTCCAACTTGCCCCCGATCAACCAACCTACCGCATTCTCGTGGTGGACGATCGCCCAGAAGGTCGGGATCTAATCGCGCAACTCCTTGGCACTGTTGGCTTCGAGACTCGCACTGCTACAAATGGGCAGGAAGCCGTACAACAGTGGCAGCAGTGGCATCCCCACCTAATTTGGATGGATATGCGGATGCCTGTAATGGATGGCTACGAGGCAACTCGACAAATTCGGGAAAAAGAGGCAAGAGGACGGGGAATTTCGACTCACTCTCTCAACCCTGTGCAGCACCAACCTACTGTTATTATCGCTCTCACGGCTAGTGCCTTTGAAGAGGAACGGGCAAGTATCCTAGCGGCAGGCTGTGATGACTTCGTTCGCAAACCTTTTCGAGAGCAAGTCATCTTTGTAAAGATGGCTGAGTATCTGGGGGTGCAATATGCCTATGAACAGAACACCAATAGCCAAGGACTACAGAAACAGACGAGCCGAGGGGATAGGAAAAATCTCACCTCTGATGACTTGGCAGTGATGCCTGCTGACTGGGTAACTCAACTCAATCAAGCAGCTCTTGAAGTGGATGCCGACCAAATATTACAACTGATCGAGGAAATTCCTGCAACTCACCTGGATTTAGCAGACGGGCTTACCGATTTAGTAAGTCGCTTCGGTTTTGATGAAATCCTAGAACTAAGTGCAGCGTGAAGGATGAAAATCTTTACTCCTGACTCCTGACTCCCTATTTTCAAGAGAGATATGATTAAATAAATACTTTACTTTTTTCGTCTATCTAAAGTGATAAAAAAAGGAATATATGAATATATGAGTTGCGTCTAGCCATATACCATGCCCATTCAGCCAGCCTGCGCTCCTAAAGCAGATATTCTCATCATTGATGATACGCCGGAGAACCTGAACCTCTTGTCCACTATGCTGACGGAACAGGGGTATAAAGTTCGCAGCGTGACCAAAGGTTCGACTGGATTGCGAGGAGCACAAGCTGCACCCCCGGATCTGATTTTGCTCGACGTGAATATGCCTCAGATGAAGGGCTACGAGGTCTGCCAACATCTCAAAGGAGACGAGCGCACTCGCGAAATTCCAGTCATTTTTATCAGTGCGCTAGGAGATGCATTAGACAAGGTGAAAGCTTTCAGGGCGGGAGGGGTGGACTATATAACTAAACCGTTTCAGGTTGAGGAGGTATTAGCCCGAATTGAGAATCACTTAACGATTAGGAGGCTCTCTCAACAACTTCAACAGAAAAATGTGCAACTTTCTGAGCAAAATATCCTACTTTCTAGAGAGATAGAAGAGCGCAAACAAGCTGAGGAGGCATTGCGGCAATCGGAAGCGCGAGAACGAGAAAAGGCACGGGAACTAGAACAGACATTAGGCGAGTTGAAAAGTACTCAATCCCAACTGATTCAATCCGAAAAAATGTCGAGTTTGGGAAAAATGATAGCAGGGATTGCCCACGAAATCAACAATCCAGTTAGCTTTATTTCCGGCAATCTTAGTTATGCCCGTCAATATTTCAAAGACTTGCTAGAACTGGTTCAACTCTACCAGAATACTTACCCTAATCCTACAGGAGAAATTCAGCAGCTAATTTCTAAAATTGACTTGAATTTTCTAGTGGAAGATTGGTCAAAACTAATGGATTCGATGCAGGTTGGAACACGACGCATTCAAGAAATTATTTTATCACTCAGAAACTTCTCCAGACTAGATGAACAAGATCTAAAACCTGTCGATATTCATCAGGGCATTGACAACACCTTACTGATTTTGCAGCATCGGCTGAGAGCAGAAGGCAACACGGGTGAAATTCAGGTGATTAAAGACCATAGCCAGCTACCAAAAGTCACCTGTTACGCCAGTCAGTTGAATCAGGTATTTATGAACCTGCTCAATAATGCTATTGACGCTGTTGAAACTAAACCAGACCCACGGGTTATTACCATTCACACTTCGTTAATTCAAAATTATCAGTGTAGGACTACGGCTTCCGGCTCCGCTAACGAAATTCAAGGTGATATCCCTCGAACTTCCAATTCCCAATCCGTTGTTATTCTGATTACGGACAATGGTTCTGGGATGAGTGAGAAAATACTTCATAAGATATTTGACCCATTTTTTACCACTAAGCCTGTGGGGAGTGGTACCGGATTGGGGTTATCCATTAGCTACCAGATTGTAGTGGAAAAACATGGAGGTCAACTCAGTTGTATTTCTGCCCCAGGATATGGGTCTGCGTTTTTTGTGGAGATTCCAGTCAACTTCAAAGATTCTTGGCTTTAAACAAATATCAAAGGTGAACACCTTTCAATTGCTATCCCTCTTCTGGAGTGTCTATTACGCTCTAAATATCACGGGGTTGATAAATAGCAGCAATGCTGCGATCGCGATTAATTTCAATAACCAGATCTACCCAACTAGAGTTTCTTGTTAGAGGGGTAACGAATAACTCTGGGTGAAGCGAGCGCCAAAAATACTCGACAAATTCATCTATTTGTGCATCCGCCATTCCCGATTTACCCGTAGCAATCATTTGCTGTTCTGCCTGACGCCGCCATTGTTGGCTGAGGCGGTAGTCAACTGGGTAAAGCAGCATCAAGCGGTCTAAGCGTTCCCACAACGGTAAATAATCCTTCAATCGGTCATTCATCTCACGAGCAAACGACCGATCTGCTGATGTCTGTATCGGTGCTGGCAGCGGTGCGTCAAATATGGCAGAGTCAATGGGTCGAACCCCAACA
>DATNQT010000463.1:0-4331 GCA_036703885.1 Candidatus Sericytochromatia bacterium | reverse complement strand
ATTGGGAGAGAAAACAGCAGATTTTTCCTATCTCTAGAATCACCCGCCTCTGGAAGTGGTGATGCAACTTATAGGTGCATTCGCAGAATTGACACCTGAGGAGTGTCAGTCGTTGACTTTTCTGTTGTTGACACCAATTGTTCACCTGCAAGCTAAGGCTATAAATTCATGCTAGATGTACACCGATTAACAACTGGGGCAGTCCTGCTCGTCACTTTAGGGGTAACAGCAACTCCAATCACTGCTCTTTCACCCACGAAGTTGGAATCAAAATCAGGTCGGGACGTTGCTTGGAACCGACAGTCGCAAGATTCTCAAGTTCCTGATTCAGTCAAACAGCGTAATATATCCACAAGTGGGATTTCAGGTCGATCAACATCGAGTACGTTCCCTGGAGCTATACAGCGTAACCCCGATGGCACTACACCACCAATTAAACCTCTTATCTCTCCAGCTTTGACCCCTTTCACCATTCTTGATCGGGCAGGGCGTAAAGTTACTCGCATTCAACCGAATAAAGAAGGTTACTTCCGCGTGATTCTCAAGCCGGGAATCTACTCAATCGCTCCTGAATTCAAAAATTCAAATTATATAGTGTTGCGTAATAGCGATGCTCTCAAGACAGTTAGAGTGAGCCAAGGGCAGTTCACACCTGTCAAGATCGAATATACCGTCCTAGCTCCTTAAACGGGCTGATCTGGGTAATGTCTTCAGAGGTGGCAATGAAAACTTCATCCGCTTATGCAAGTTTGTTTTTGACGGCTGCCTCATCTGCAAATAGAGCAATGCCTAGAGTGACAGAAGAGCGCTATACTTCACAGCGCTGCAACGAGAATCCTCATCAACGGTTCTAAATCGGTTGGTACGCGATAAAGAGTCAATTCTTGCGTTACTAATTTGTGCTGACGATGCAGAACACCAAACTGCCAAATCGTACCGGTTGAAACGGCTCCGACTAGCTTTGGTTGTTCCTCTACCAATGTTGATTTTTCCCACTGATCGAGCGCGATGAGTTGAACTGCCATCTGGGTGAAACCATTCGTCAAATCCTCCTGCTTTGCCTCGACTACTAACAGATTGGTCTTTGTCCTGAGCAAATAATCCAACTCACCTTGAAGCCTTTCGCTCACCTTGAGTGCATACTCAATCCGCAACTGTGCTTTCGTGTAGTGAATTAAATCTTCCATTAGCGGTGCAATCAACATCTCTCGACGGGATTGCTCATTTGTGAGATCGATATAAGGCAGCACTTCTTCAATGCGCGATCGCCGCTCCTGTAATCGATCTAACTCACCCTGATATTGAGGTAAATCGATTAGGGTGCGTTCCAGTGAATAGCCATATTCCGCCAACACTTCATCAGTTGGAGCTTTCAGTTTGCCAATTTCACTGAAAGTATAAGTACGATTGGGGTTAAGCAGAGGCATAGAATTGATACTAAGTTGTGGCAAAATGTATAACTTAAGGGACTTCCAAGAAGTAAATTATCCAATGCTGCACCTAACCTCTGGTTTGTCTGATAGCGAGTACCAACTGCCGCTCAAATAGGTTCGTCCGAAACTTTAACGACCAGTTTTCCCTTCTTGTTACCGTCGAAGAGTTTTAAAATTGCTTTGGGTGCATTTTCCAAGCCCTCCACAATCTCCAGAGCATATTTAATTTTTCCCTGATTGAGCCACTGTCCGAGGTCGCTTATCGCTTCAGACCATCGGGGAAGATAATCGAGGATAATAAACCCCTGCACACGAACACGCTTCATCAGAATCTGGCTGTAATTATAAGGGCCCGGAACAGGCTCCGTTGCATTATAAGTTGAGATTAAACCGCATAGAGGAATGCGTGCGTGTAGATTAATCTTGGTCAGCACGGCATCAAGAATAGAACCACCAACATTATCGAAATAAATATCAATTCCATTGGGGCAGGCTTGAGCGATAGCGCTTTCCAAGTCAACGGTTTTATAGTTAATCGCTGCATCAAACCCAAGTTCTTCAACCAGCCATCGGCATTTCTCATCAGAGCCAGTTATACCCACCACACGACAGCCCTTAATCTTGGCAATTTGTCCAACAATGGAACCAACTGCTCCAGCTGCTGCTGACACGACCACAGTTTCTCCTTCTGTTGGCTGTCCGATGTCCAGAAGCCCAAAATAAGCCGTGCAACCAGTAGCTCCAAGCGGTCCCATAAATGCGGTGAGCGGGCAGGGCAAAGGGTCAGGTAGTCGCGTCAGAGAAAAGCCACTGTTCCCTTCAGCAAGTGCATAATCTTGCCAACCTAGCAGACCCGAAACCAAATCTCCCTGTTTAAAATTTTGATTCTTAGACTCTTCAACCACACCGATAATACCGCCGCGCATGACTTCCCCCATTTCAACGGGAGGCATATACTGCTCCATGTCGCTCATCCAAATGCGATTGGTAGGGTCTAGCGAAAGATATATAGTCCGTACCAGTACCTCACCCTCTTTAGGGCTGGGGATAGGTTCTTCCCGATACTCAAAATCGCTCTCCTTGATGTCACCAACAGGACGAGATGCCAAGCGTAACTGCCGATTTATCCCTGTTTTCATAGGTTTAATCCTTGAGTAGTTCTTATTCACAAGTACTTGCATAGCCTCACAGGCTTGGCGCTCCGAAGCCCAACATTCGGATCTGTCGGGTCGTAGAAGCGCGGCAGGATGATTGAGCAGCGTACTCTTTCCCGTCCCGCTAGAGTCCAAAAACGCCACCATCTGACTCGGCTGCCAGCTCTTTGAGAATCAACCTTAAATGGCGGTAAGGTTTCCATAAATTTATCCCCAAGGAAAATCAGCCTTTTACAGGGTAGAAAAGTCTAGTATGACTCCTCTGATCAGCTCGCCAGAGTGCTGTCACCACCTTCCAGAATTGTGCCCTCTAAAATGGCATCTTCCAGATTCGCCCCTTGCAGATTCGCTCCTTCCAGATTGGCTCCCTCCAACGCCGCTTGCCTCAGGTTCGCCTCGTGCAAGTCCGCGATCGCTAAGTCCGCCCCGCTCAAATCTGCTTCACTAAGGTCTGCTTGGCTGAGATTAGCCCGTGCCAGGTTAGCAGCTTTCAGATCTGCCTGATCCAAAACGGCTCCGTCGAGGATGGCTCCTTCCAGAATCGCACCATCGAGAATGGCATCGCTCAAATCAGCTCCGCTTAGATCAGCCTGGGTCAAGTCCGCACCATTGAGAGCAGCCCCGCTCAAGTTAGCTTCACTGAGCTTTGCTCGTCGCAAGTTCGCTCCATTCAACATTGCACCATGTAGGACGGCACCACTAAGATCTATGCCTTCCAGCACTGCCTCCTTGAGGTCGATTATGCTAAAGTCTCGCTCTCCAGCCACATATCGTTGCCTGAGTTCTTCCACATTCATCTGCTGTCGCTCCGTTTTCGTTCTGCTAAGGAGTTGAGTTATTCACTGGAATACTGGCTTACCAGCGATACTTCCACCGTAAGTGAACGGAAGCAGCCAAACGCCTCTCTAGAGATACACCTTGAACTGGGCGATCGCTGCCTCTTGTTATAAGCTCAATGATTTGTTTAATGGCATCATCCGACCTACTCCAGCACATATTCACAACCCGGATGCTCAGAGTAAAGCGACTTCGTTTTTACAAAAATGCCCTTGCCTGCGTCTGGTATCGTGAGGGAACTCCGCAGACTGGGCTATGATGTCCTCACTTCCTACGACGTAGGACAAGCCACCCAACAAGAACGAGCAGTTGAGTATGGAAAACAATCTGCTACAACGTATCACCCTTGACTCGGAAATTTGTCATGGTAAGCCCTGCATTCGCGGACTTCGTTATCCGGTAGAGTTCATTCTAGAGTTACTGAGTTCTGGTATGACGACCGACGATATTCTGGAAGATTACGATGACTTGGAACCAGCAGACATTCTTGCTGTGTTGGCGTTTGCAACTCGATTGACTCAGGTTAAGAGCATTTACAGGGTACTCCAGTGAAGTTTCTAGTCGATGCTCAGTTGCCGATTCGGTTGGCGAGGCTGCTGCAAATGTCTGGCTATGATGTCATTCATACCAGAGATTTACCTGGGCAAAATGCGACGACGGATTCCGAAATCAATACTATTTCCATGCAGCAGGAGCGAATTGTGGTAACGAAAGATAGGGATTTTCTAGACTCCTTCTTACTTCGACAGCAGCCCTACAAACTGCTTCTGGTTACTACAGGTAACATTACGAATACTGAGCTGGTTGAGCTGTTTGCCAAAAACTTATCACAACTGGTTGATTTGTTTGAGCAACATTCTCTGATTGAAATTAATCGCGATGATATTATCGTCCATCAGTAGCATCA
>DATNQT010000462.1:0-2471 GCA_036703885.1 Candidatus Sericytochromatia bacterium | reverse complement strand
TCGGGGTTAGTGCCTCCTGCTTGGGGACTGAGGTAGGGACAGTAATAGAGGGCATCTAAGTGGGCGTCTGCTTCGGCTTGCAACAATTGGCAAAGACGCTGATGAAGGGCATCCACATGGTCAGCCCCATAGTAGCCTCTTGCAGGTCCAGATTGGTTGGAAACCAAGGTGCAGAATAGCTGACGGTCGTTCAGTTGCCGTACCGCCTGTGCTGCACCCGGAATTAAGTGTAAGTCCTCAATTTGATGAATGTAACCCGCTTCGATGTTGAGGACGCCATCTCGGTCGAGGAATACTGCGGGTCTAGGCACGCCAAATTTGCTCTAATACGGCTTCGGGTTTGATATCTGCGATCGCACCTGTTGGGGATTGAATACCAATGTGTTGGTCGCTTTGAGGCAAGAGTTTTTTTGCCTCAGTTGGACCAAAGAGAGCGATCGTAGGAGTGCCTACGGCTACGGAAAGATGCATCGGCGCACTATCTGTACACAGCATCAAATTCGCATTGGCGATCGTGGCTGCCAACTTGCCGATATCCCCAGGTGAGGTAATTTTCAAGTCGGGTCGAGATTGGGTCAGTGCTGCAATTAATTCTTCATCCTCTGGCCCTTGCAAGATTACAATCGGCAAATCGGGCTGTTTTTGTTGAAGGTCATCAATAATCTGTTGCCATTTCTGAACTGGATAGATTTTATTGAGACCTTTTGACTGAGCTAGTTTGCTAGAACCGCCATGAATGAGAATGTAGCCAGTTTCTGTCGTTCCCAGCCGTTGCTGTTCGGCTTCTGCCCACTGAATGTCTTGTTTAGGAACGCTAACGGCTAGTTCTGGGCAAGGAGAGTTGATGCCAAAACCTTTGAGTAGGTCGTGGTACATAGAGGCAGCATACTGGTCGGTTTTTAGAGCAACGGTGTCTGTAAAAAACCATTTTCCAGCACTGGCATGGTAGCCAATTCGGGTGGGAACGCCAGTCATCCAAAGTAATAGCCCGACTGACCAACGCCGTCCTAGGGAGAGGGCAGCATCGTATTCGCGATCGCGCACGATTCCCAGCAAGTTGCCAAAATCTGCTGGACCGTTACGGTCTTTATAATCAAATGTCAGGACTTCATCAACAGACTTACATACCCGATACGCCCCCTTTGCTCGCGGTTCCACAACCACATCAATTTCGGCTTCGGGGTAGTACCGTTTTAGGTCATCGAGGGTGGGGAAGAACAGGATTTGGTCGCCAATTCCACCAGGGACAAGGGCTAGTATTCTCATCTCAATTGATTGAGCGTATTTATCAGCTTAATTTTAAGGGAAGGTATACCTAGCTAACAGAGGAAAATCGTGCATTTATTAATTCCAGCGGCGGGAATGGGGCGACGGATGGGAAGTGATCGCAATAAGCTTCTCTTAACACTGTTGGGCAAACCCTTACTGGCTTGGACTCTCCTAGCTGCCGAAGCCGCGCAGAACATTAGCTGGATTGGCATTATGGGACAGCCAGCGGATGAGTCAGATTTTAAAGCCATTCTTGCAGAACTCTCCCTCTCTAAACCTGTGCAACTAATCCAGGGTGGGGAAACGCGGCAGGAATCTGTATACAACGGCTTGCAAGCGTTACCGAAAGAGGCAGAACGGGTATTAATTCACGATGGCGCAAGATGTTTGGCAACCCCCCAGCTACTGGATCGATGTACCGCCGTTTTATTGAACTGTCCGGGTTTAATCGCTGCTGTGCCTGTGAAGGACACAATTAAAGTGGTGAATGAGAATGGTGTTATTCAAGATACACCCGATCGCCGTCAGCTATGGGCAGCACAGACGCCCCAGGGGTTTGAGGTGAAGTTGTTGCAGCAGTGTCACGACCGAGGGCGCAACTTAGGCTGGGAAGTGACGGATGATGCCGCCTTATTTGAACGGTGTGAGTTACCCGTGCAGATTGTGGAAGGAGAGGAAACGAATTTGAAGGTAACGACACCTGTAGATTTAGCGATCGCAGAATTTATCCTTCGCCAACGTTTAGCACAATAATTCCGTCAGACTCAAGTCTGCGACCACGCAAACAACGCCTGAAAAGCGCAGGCTAATCATTTTATGGTCAATTCAGTGGAAACTATGCGATCGCATAGCAGCGCAACAAGATGAAGAGATGCGTGCTCTTCTCTGGCTCGCGCTTCCACCAAGAAACAAGTGCATAATCCAGGACTCATCAACTAGATATACTCAGAGTACGAAGAAGGCATTGACTATCCACCCAAACGCGATCGAGGATTGCTCCAATGAGCCAGAACGTAGATGATAGAGTGCGCTGGACAACTACAGACATCAACCTCCTCCCTGAAAACGAGGGGATACGCTACGAAATTATTGATGGAGAGTTATTTGTGACCAGAGCACCTCATATCAGACATCAAAATAGCTGTGGAAAAATCTACAGAGAACTTGATGCTTGGTCAGAGTCTAGTGGTTTGGGAAAGGCG
>DATNQT010000461.1:0-2716 GCA_036703885.1 Candidatus Sericytochromatia bacterium | reverse complement strand
ATAGCGGTTTCTGTGTGGTCTGACCAGTGGCGGGTACGAGTGGCTGATAATGGTTCTGGCATGGCACTGGACGATTTGCAGCAAGCTGCTTCTGCCCACAGTACGAGCAAGATTCGTAGTAGTGATGATCTGTGGAAGATTACAAGTTTAGGATTTCGCGGCGAAGCTTTGCATAGTTTAGCGGCTTTGGCGGATTTGGAGATTTTGAGCCGACTAACGGGAACGGTTGAGGGTTGGCGAGTGGTTTATAACTCTCAAGGGGAATCGATGCAGGTGGAAACTGTGGCGATCGCACCCGGTACGGTTGTTACTGTTTCTAATTTATTCGGAACTTGGCCCGTGCGTCGCAAGGGATTACCAAGCGTTCCCCAACAACTCAAAGCGGTACAATCGACAATTTACCAAATCGCCCTCTGCCATCCCCACGTTACTTGGCAAGTCCAACAAAACGAGCGTCCTTGGTTTACTATTAGCCCCGGTACTACAGCTCAACAAATTTTGCCTCAAATCCTCAAACAGATACGCTTGGGTGATTTGCAGCATCTGACGGTGGAAGTACCGACGCCTTCGGGGAGTAGGGGAGATGTGGTCACGGGGAATGTGAGGAGAGAGTTTTCCGTGTCTGACTCTAGTCCTTTGTCAAAAATTCAGTTGGTTTTGGGACTGCCGGATCGGTGTCATCGGCAGCGTCCGGATTGGGTGAAGGTGGCAACAAATCGACGTTTGGTACGATCGCCTGAATTGGAACAGACGATTCTCTCAGCGCTGATGCGAACTTGTCCGCGCGATCGCTATCCAATTTGTTTCCTGCACCTCCAGATTTGCCCCAGCCAAATTGACTGGAATCGCCATCCTGCTAAGGCGGAGATTTACTTACACTCGCTCTCCTATTGGCAGGAGCAAGTAGCTTGTGCGATCGAGCAAGCGTTACGCATCAGTCCAAGCAATCTCCCAGAGGCAATTTACTCGCAACGGGTAGAAAAGTTGCTCAAGGTGTCCGAAGAAAAGGGGGCTTACAACGTCAGTCGCTCGATTCAACCCGCACTCCCAGGAGATAAAAATACTCAGAAAGCGGCTGAAATTGGGTTGATCGAACTGCGGGCGATCGCTCAGGTTCACAATATGTATATCCTGGCGGAGCATCCTACGGGGATGTGGTTGGTCGAGCAGCACATTGCCCATGAACGGGTGTTGTACGAGCAATTATGCGATCGCTGGCAGTTAGTCCCCTTAGAACCGCCAGTGATTCTCAACTATCTGAAATCAGCTCAAGTCGAGCAACTTCAGCGTTTGGGTTTGGCGATCGAACCTTTCGGCGACCAAATGTGGGCAGTCCGTAGCGCTCCCGCTCTATTGACAAAACGAGAGGATTGTGCAGCGGCACTGCTAGAACTGAGTTTGGGTGGGGATTTGCAAACTGCCCAAGTGGCAACCGCCTGCCGCAGTGCGATTCGTAATGGCACACTTTTAAGTTTGTCAGAAATGCAGACGTTGTTAGATCAATGGAAGAGTACCCGCAACCCGCGTACCTGTCCTCACGGACGCCCGATTTATTTATCATTGGAAGAGTCAGCGCTTGCTCGTTTCTTCCGCCGTCATTGGGTGATTGGTAAGAGTCATGGAATTTGAACGCACGGAGTAGTTTGTAGTATTGATGCGTTCATCCTTCTATTAACTATCTTCAATTGAAGGAGTGGTTGCTAGGGTTTTTGCTCCTTTTTGCATGGTTTCAATGTCTGATGATGACCAAGAGCGAGTATCCTGGCACTGATGAGCGACTAGCAGCCCCCAGAGTCTTCGACTATTCAAAATGGGTACGACTAAGTTAGCGCGAACTTGTATATTGCGTAGAAAATCTCGGTGGCAAGCTTGGATGGGTTCGATTTCTATATCTGGAATTGCTTTTACTCGTCCAGCTTCGTACATGGCGGCATATTCGCCATTAAAACACTCGTCGGCTCCGGTTGTTCCAAAGATGGAAAATTTGCGATCGCTCAATGACTCGAAGGTGACTCGCCCTTCCCACTCCCGATAAAAGTAATAGAGTACTACGCGATCGACTTGAAGGGAGTTTCTCAAATTATTGACAGTTGTTTGAACTAAGACATCTCTTGTTAATGTATCGGCAAGACGGTTAGTAATTCTTTGCAAACCTAGATCGGACATCAGGTGTGTTGAAACTCCCAAAGTAATTTGTTGAACTTCTAACCCATCATACAAATTAGCTACTGCTGTTGGCTGAACACCAGTCTGGGAAGGAGTTTGTGTTAAGTTGCCATGTATTTGCGAATACAAGAAGTCAGGGAGCTGAACAGCCCAAGTTTGTAACTCAAATAGGATTGCTATAGCTTTACTTTTAGTAGTTTCAGCGTCTTGAGTTGCTAAGAACAGTTTGCCGTTGCTGCCAAATTTCTTGAAGTCGTGCGATCGCGTCTTCTGTGTAGCGGGTTGCTTCTTTGAGAATGGCTGACCAGACTGTTGTGAGAGTTGTCAGATTCTGACAGCCGCGAATTAGGGTACGACAAGCGGCAATCCACTGCTCTAATTTCCGGTAACTGATGAAGTAGCCGCCTCTTCCTTCGAGATGCACCCAAAGCACATGATGCCATTTTTTCCAGTTAATGATGCGTTTGGGGTCAATCTTCAGATGGTTGGCAATTTGCCTAAGGGTGATTACGAAGGTGTTGGGGTTAATGCGATCGCGTAGAGGCGGCAT
>DATNQT010000460.1:0-2146 GCA_036703885.1 Candidatus Sericytochromatia bacterium | reverse complement strand
CATAGGGGAGCCACCCATCATAGCTGCAAAGAAAAATTTATTACTGTTTTCTCAACCTTCTCATAAGGAACTCCCAAACCCCGCTTCTAATTCCCTAAATAATTCTCAGTCCAGAGTATCATCGTTTTTATTTATTGGGCGGTGGTTCCGTTTTGGAGTGGTCTTGTTCTTGCTGTTATCGGTGTTGTTAGGAACTGCTGGTTGCACCGCGAGTGCTACAACGATTTCTTGGACACCTGCTACTAGACTCATCCCTGTTGAAACTGTTCAAGGCATAGTTGCCGAAAATTCTGACCTGAACCCCCAGAATTCAGCATCAAATGTGTTGGCTTGGGCTGTAAACGGACAAGCAGGCAGGTTAGTTATTTTTAATTTTAACAGCCCTGGAGTTTGTGGAGCGGGAGGTTGCTTATATGCTGGGTATTTATTCAGAAAGAATGTTCCTTCTCATCGTCGTGTATTTGCTAGTTATTTAAACGAAAACTTGCCACCTAATAAACCGCTACTTCAAGTAGTAAGTGACCCCTCAGAAACCTCTGATTTGCCTTGCTTGCAAGTACAGCAGCCGTCACAAAATGGTATTCGGCAGTTGTTTCTTTGCTTCAACGGAAGCCAGTACCAGTTAGCTAACAGTTCCTTGATTAATCTTCCCAATAAAATGGAATAAGCGATTTTAAAGTATTTGAGCTTGGCTGTTCGTTAGCGATCGCCTGTTCCGCACCAATAAAAAAATGCCTCGCTCCCTAACTGGATATGAGGCACTTTTTCAAAAGTAACTAACCGAGGCTGTTAGTCATCTGCTTCCGCATCAAAATCATCGTCGAACTCCTCTTCTTCATCAAAATCGTCGAAATCATCCTCTTCTTCTATTACTTCAGCGGCAATTTTACGAGGGGATTTATGATTGGCGGTCTGCTTTTTTCCATTTTCTACTTTACGAGGAGCGGGTGGCAGCACTTGAATTTGCGGTTCGGCTGTACCTGGTAATGCAGGAGTTTCAGTGAATCCGGCAATGATATCGTGCAGCCCCCAAATCGCATTTTTATGCTGCGGGCGTCCCAGATATAGAAAGGGGAAATTATTAGCAGTTGGCTTGGTATAGCTGACAGTTTTGCAACAATAGCTCTTATTAGAGCCTTCACCTTCTTTAACTCCTTTGAATTCCACCTCTAGGATACCAAGGCTTCGCCATTTATCGGTTTTCCCGCTGAAAGGAATTTGGAAATAGTCGGCGAATGCTTTTTCCAACAGACGGTAGAATTCGTCTCTAGCTGCTTTAAAACTCCAAAGCGCAACATTCTTAAATCTGACAACAATAGGCGTGCTGTGTCTGGGACGATTATTTTCATCCAAGAAGACAATGGCGTGTTCGCTAACAACATCCATTATCTTTTTATCGAGTTGAGCTTTATACTCTTCATACAGCCCGACAACACTACCGCCTAGATCGGGAACGTCATTCTTGTAACGAATGTATTCAGGGACGAATCCCAGCACGCATAAGCGGCATTTAGAGAACAGCAGGCCTGTAACATCTTCTGTTAGTCCAATTGTAGTCATTTCCTCTTCTGTTGGCATGACAAACCAATTGGCTTTTTCTAGCTGATCCTCTGGAATTAATATTCCCGCCACTTGTTCGTTGATGACGATGCCATAGGGCAGAATTGGTCGCCTTACTTGATTGTGACCGGGTTCTAGGAGTTCGGGGTCAATTTCAAAATCAAGGTCTTCTGACTGATGTGGGATTGTGCCTTCAGTCATTCCTGCGTTATTTGAGCTTTTTGCTTTAGCTTTACTATTGGTTTTAACCATTCTAAAAGTTTGTGACATTGCAGTTCCTGCAAGGCGGTAGCCTTACCTTTAAAAAGGGTAAGAGGTAGCACAGTTAAGCCTAGTAATTTTGTCAAAAAAATTAAAAATTCATAAATAAATTAACTGGTAGTACAGAACTACCGAATCGTGAGGAAGACTAATTAAGTGTGCAAAAAAAAGAACGATTGTGAAAGCGCTCGCGCAGCTTCAGCAATTTCTGAAGTTGCGCTATTATCAGAATCAAGCACTCACAATGCTTTTAATTTCCTCGCTGCCAATATTGGGCGCGATCGACGCTCGGTAAAGCGTTTATTCCTATTGTCCGCAGTAGAGG
>DATNQT010000459.1:0-8894 GCA_036703885.1 Candidatus Sericytochromatia bacterium | reverse complement strand
AATGTCTTCTCTGGGATAAGTAAATTCCTGTTGAATTACCGCTAAACGGGCGGCAAGATATTCATAGGTTCGTACTGCAGGGCGTAGAGCAGTTAGGAGTAATGCCGCGCCGGAACTGACGTAGCCAACAGCACTGATACCAGTAGCGGCAAGGGTATAGAGTCCAACGGCTGAGAAAACATGAAACGCGATCGCCACCCAAAATGACCGACGTGCTAAAAGGCTAACGTACTTGAGTTGTTTCTGATCCACCTGCGTTCCTTTTTCTGCTGACACTGCTGCCTCGGCTAATACTTCCTTTGCTCGGAAGTGGACATTCCAAGGAACTGTCACAATCACCAGTAACCACCAAAAACTTGCTGCACCAATTACCCAATCGATAAAATTCCCTGCTGGGATATGTAGCCCTTGCAAAACACCAAACGCTCCCAACACTAAAATAACCAGTCCGATACTAAAACTAATAAAGTTGAAAACCATCCTTGCGAACTCCAGTGAATACATCACTTTTATCCTGCGTCGGAATTACTTGAGCAGATGAGTAGCTTGTGATGGTTTAGCAAGTTTCACAGCAGTTAGGTGGTAGGTTTTAGGGATAATGAGGATTCACCCAACACCTAACACCTAACAAGTGGTAGCGTAACGGTAAAGGTTGTCCCTATGCCAAGTTGGCTCTCTACAGCAATGTGACCGCCATGTAAATCTACACAGTTTTTAGCAATAGATAGTCCTAGTCCTGTCCCTTTGATTTTCCCTACATTACCAGCTCGATAAAAAGGCTCAAATAGTTGCTTCTGGTCTTCTATAGAAATGCCAATGCCCCGATCTTGAATGCGGAAAGTTACTACCTCATCTTGATAGCAAACCTCAAAAATTACAGGCGCACCTTCAGGAGAGTATTTAATCGCATTAGAAAGTAAATTGGTTAGGATTTGCCGCAGGAGGTTTGCATCCATGCAAGCAGTGGTATATTGTCCTTTACTAATAAACGAGATCGCTTGTGAATGATTCGGTTTTGCTTGTGTTCGCTCGCCCTCATCAACAGACAGGGCTAACTCCTCCAACGCCAAGACGTTATCATTTAGCAACTGCTGATTGCCTAGACTAAGCTGTAGCTCTTCAACTAAGTCGTGACAGAATTCTACTAAATCTAAGGGAAGTGGATTAAACTCCAGTCTGCCTGCTTCTGCTTTGCCAACAATTAGCAAGTCATCTAGCAACTGAAGCATTTGCTCGATACCTGCTTGAATTCGCTGAAAATGTTTGCTTTTTTTCTCATCCATACTTTCTCGGCTATAACGCTCCAAAAGTTCTGTTGAGGAACGAATCGTCGCTAGCGGTGTGCGAAATTCGTGGGAGGCATTGGCAACAAATAGAGATTTTAGCTCACTAAGTTCCTTTTCTTTTTCTAATGCTAAACGTATTTTTTCTTCAGCCTGGTGACGAGATAAAGCGATTTCAATAGCTGTATAAAGTTCTCTTTCCTCAAAAGGCTTTACCAAGTAACCAAATGGTTCAGTAGTTTTAGCTCGATCTAGTGTTCTGGTATCGCCGTAGGCAGTTAGATAAATAACTGGAATGTTGAAATGTTTTTTGATTACTTCTGCGGCTTGCGTACCATCCATGTCTCCCTTAAGCATGATGTCCATCAGCACTAAATCTGGCTTAATTGTGGTGCAGACAGCGATCGCTTCTTCTCCGGACGCAACAATAGCTGAGACTTTGTAACCCAAGCTTTTGAGGATATCCTCAAGGTCAAAGGCAACAATCTCTTCATCTTCAACGATTAGGAGTTTGACATGGGGCATAGTTTACCCTTCTCTATCTCTACTTGAGGTGGCAAATACGATTTTAAATTTCGTCCCATGACGGCGGTCGAGTTCTATGCTTCCTTCTAGTTGCTTAGTTAATCTACACACTAGCTGTAAGCCCAGAGAGTTGGTATTGCGAAAGTCTAACTCATCTGGTAAGGAGACACCATTATCACTAATAGTGAGAATAAACTGACTATTATAACGTTCTTGAAGACTAATACAAATATGACCGCCAATGATTTCTGGAAAAGCGTACTTGACAGAGTTGGACACAAGCTCGTTGATAATCAAGCCGCAGGGGATCGCTAGAGCAATAGAAAGTGAGACTTGACTAACATTAACCTCAAAGCTGATAGAACGCTTGTAAGCATCGTAAGAGCGGAACAACTCCTGAACCAATGTTTCGATATATTCTTGAAAGTCAATTTGAGCTAAGTTAGAGGACTGATACAGTTTCTCGTGAATTAGTGCCATTGATTGTACTCGGTTCTGGCTTTCTTTAAAGAGATCGAGTGCCTGTGGTTCGCGAATTTTCTTGGACTGCAACCGGAGTAGGCTGGAGATGATCTGCAAGTTGTTTTTGACGCGGTGGTGAATCTCTTTAAGGAGAGTTTCTTTTTCTTGTAGAGAAGCTTTGATTCGATCTTCTGCCTGCTTGCGATCGCTAATGTCTGTAGTCGAACCTACCATTCGCACCGGGGAACCAGCTTCATCCCAGACGGCTTGTGCGCGACCTAGAAGCCACTTGTAGCTACCGTCCTTGCACCGTTGGCGATACTCTATAGCGTAAGTGGGTACTCTATGCCCCAGATAATCAAGGTTTGCTTGCATCACCTGCTCAATATCATCAGGATGGATACGGTTCGCCCAATCATTATTATCGTCCACCTCAAGTTCGTGGTCTGCATAACCGAGTATTTCCTTGTATCGGGCGGAGCGGAAGACTTTATTCGTTTTCAAGTTCAAGTCCCAAATCCCCTCATTGTTGCCTTTGACAACTAACTGCCAGCGTTCTTCGCTGTGTCTTAATTCCTCTTCTACCCGCCGCCGTTCGGCAATCTCTTGCTGCAATTGCTCCACGGCTTTTGTGAGTTCTGCCGTGCGCTCTTGTACTTGGGCTTCTAGGGTTTGGTTTTGCTGTTCGAGTTGTTGAAAGAGGCGATCGCGTTCCTGTTGTGCCTGCTTGCGAGGAGTGATATCGGTTGTACTGCCGTAGTAATAAAGCACCCCATTTTCGTAAGCGGGTCTACCAACGATTTCAAACCAGCGAACTCCTCTATGAAGCGTGTGAAAAAGATAAATAACTCTATAGGGTTCACCTCTAGTGATAGCTTCCCCGCTGATTCTAAGTGCCTCTTGCGACTCATACCCAGAATCGACTCGCTCATCCCAAATTTGGCAATTCTGAAGAAATGCCTCGCGCTCAATACCGCTCATCTCGGTCAAGATATTGCTGGCATAGATAAACTGAGCCGTTGCAGGGCAGAACTTCCAGACAAAACTGGGCAGCATATTGAAGATTTGATTAATCTCAACAGCCGTTCGTTCTCGCTCCTGTTCTGCCTGCTTGCGATCTGTGATATCCGTTGCCACGGCAAAAACGTAACGAGTCTGACCATCAGGTGAGAGAAGCGGCTTCTTGATGGTCTGCACATAACGCACTTCTCCGGTTGGGGAAGTAACGGTTTCTTCAGGGATGAACGTCGGCTGCAACGAGGTAATCACTTGCCGATCCGCCTCAAGAAACTGTTCAACTTCTGCTTGATTTGAATTAAAGTCGGCATCTGTCTTGCCGATTATGTCTTGAACGGTTGTTCCATAGATGTCTGCTAAAGCTTTATTAGCTAGCCTAAAGCGGCCCTCCCAGTCTTTAACAAAAATCAAGTTAGGGTTGGTATCGATGACATTGTAGAGAAAGCCCTGTTGTTCTATCAGGGCTTCTTCTGCTCGTTTGCTTAAGCGAAGCTCGTCGTAGACATCGCTAATATTCATGCCAGCTCCTATGTCCTAAAGCGCACAACGAAGAATGAAAATTTTCTTCCCACTCCCTACTCCCCACTCCCACTGCCTATTTTCTAGACAGGCATCATGAGGGGTTTTTAAGCTAGCTTTCTATAAGGGTTTGATTTGGGTCGGAAGTGAAAAGCCAGAAAAATAGATTTGTTAAGGTGACACTGCCCTACACGGTTGGCTTTATGGTTGCCAGTATTAGCTACACGCACGGATTCAATCCGTTTATCGCCTTCGTGGTGGGTGAAACAGTGGCTTTAATTTTCTCTATGCTAGTGCGGTTTGTGATTAAGGTTTGATAGCTTTTATGCGATAGGCGACGAGGAAAAATCTATCGTCCCTAAGAATCAAAAGGTATTAAGTAAGTGCGCCAAGTAGCTTTGGCACTTTCGCCCTTATCTTCGGGTATGGCTAAACGCCAGGTTTTACCTTGTTTCTGCCGCTGTAGGTAAATATCGAAGGAATTTTTCTGTTGAGTTACCTGCTGTGGTAGCTGAATTTTAAGATTATATGTACCCAAAATGTGGTATGTGGGTAACCCGTCCAGGAAGAGAGGTTCCAGTTGCTTGAGCGCTACCCTAACAATTTCAAAGTTTGGGGGTGAGGCTTGCAACTGTTCGGTGAGTTGTTCTTGGGTTTGACTGACTTGAAGGGCGATCGCTTTTTGTACCAGTTGCTTACTCGGTGCTAATCCCCGGGATGGAGTACTGGTTCCACAAGCAGTTAGGGCAATTATGCAAATTCCGGTGAAAACAACGCTTACGATTAATCTTGTAATGTCCATACTCTTCCCCAGCAATCTTTTATCTTCCTTTCCAACCATGTTAAAAAAGACCCTTGGCCTTGACGATCGGCTCTACAATTACTTTTTATCAGTTTCTTTGCGAGAGGCAGACATTCTCCGGCAACTGCGGGAAGAAACATCTCATCTTCCTAGCGCGAGGATGCAAATTGCCCCAGAACAAGGTCAATTTATGGCGCTTCTGATTCAGCTTTTGGGTGCAACGAAAACTTTAGACGTTGGTGTTTTTACAGGTTATAGTTCCCTATGTGTGGCGCTGGCACTGCCCCCAAATGGCAAAATTGTGGCTTGTGATGTCAGTGAGGAGTACACCGCCGTTGCTCGTCGCTATTGGCAAGCAGGTGGAGTGGAAGACAAGATCGATCTGCGAATTGCCCCAGCCTTAGAGACATTAGACGAACTTTTAGCAACTGGACAGGCAGAAACCTTTGATTTTGCTTTCATTGATGCCGATAAGAGAAATTATGAGGGCTATTACGAGCGATCGCTTCAGTTAATTCGTCCTGGTGGTCTAATTGCCATTGATAATGTTCTCTGGTCGGGACGAGTTGCTGAACCCCAAGACCAGGACAACAGCACCGAAGCCATTCGCGCATTCAATAAGAAGTTGCACGATGATGAACGGGTAACCCTGAGTATAGTTCCCATTGCCGATGGACTTACCTTAGTTCTTAAGCAAGGTGGTAGGTCGTAGGTGGTAGGTTTTAGGGAAAGATTTCTTCGCTTAAGTCAGTGCTATTCAATTTAAGAGAGCGATCGCTTCTTTTTTTAGATTATGTTTTTGACTTAAAACGTAAAGGTAGTACGAAGTACGCCTACTGTGATTGTGTCATTTCTGCAAAGAAATAACTATAGTTGCTTCCTAAATTATCAAATAAGCCAAAGCGATGTATAGATAAACAGTTTTTAATTAAAATAAGAAACCTCCCTACTTACGAAGATGTAGTAGAGAGTCAAGAGGATTAAATTGGGGAGCATGTCACCGATGGGCAGCCATCACCCTAAATCCCTTTCCCCGCCGGAGAGGGACGCCTGAAGTCTTGCTCTCCTTCTCCCATTGGGAGAAGGGGCTAGGAGATGTTAGCGATAGTGAAGCTCTCTTCGAGTCTGACGCTCGTTCCGACGCTCCTTGCGTCGCTACCGCTTCGCTATCGCTATGGCTTCGCCTCACGAGCGTCAGCAGCACGAAGTGCGGGCTGTTCGGTTACTTGCAAACCTGACATACTCCCATTAAATTGCCTTCAAGGGATTTCGCCCCTTAAGGAAAGATTAGCCGACTTTAACTTGGTCAGTTTGCACGGAGGTTGCACCGCTAACACCTCTAGCAACACTAACCATCTTTTGAAGAGTAGCTTGGTCGTGGACTTCGCCTTTGAGAACAACGGTACCGCCAGTCTGGGCAACCCAAAGACGCTCTTCGTCAGCCAAATCGGGGTCTTCGTCAAAAGCCAAAGCAACTCGTTTAGCAAGACCGCTTTGATCGTATTCTCCGTTTAGACCAACTCGCTCTGGAGCAATTGTCTCAGTGCCACCGCTTGCAGCTGGGGCTTGATAAGAGGCATCAGGAGTTGAAGTTTGGGTAGCAGCAGGAGGGTTAACTTGAGCTTCCGGCGGTTTTTCCATTCCAAACAGTCTTTTTAACCAACCCATATCTTAGTTAGCTCCTATAACGCGGATTCTCTTAAAATATAATCCGTAAGCAGCGTAATTCAGCGCATCTGTCCAAAAATATATATTAGGGTGAGCTATCGCTCAGTCTTTTGACATAGCAAGCTTAGACTATGATAATTTACTAGCTCCGAAGACTAGTAGATTCAGTTACATTGTCATCGTTATAGACCGCGATAATATAGATGTTTCACGCCGAGACAACTTTGAAACTGTTGGCGACGCGAGTGCGTACTGCCCTTGTTCTAATCTCATGAAACACACTCTTTCAGTTCTGGTCGAAGATGAAGCTGGAGTCCTGACTCGAATTGCTGGTCTATTTGCCCGTCGTGGGTTTAATATCGAAAGCCTTGCTGTTGGTCCGGCGGAGCAAGTTGGCATTTCCAGGATTACGATGGTCGTACCGGGAGATGACGCCAGTATTGAGCAGCTGACCAAGCAACTCTACAAGCTGATTAACGTGCTCAAAGTACAAGACATCACAACAACGCCATGTGTAGAGCGGGAGTTGATGCTGATTAAGGTTAATGGGACAAGCTCCACGCGATCAGAGATTATTGAATTAGCTCAGGTGTTTCGGGCGCGTGTAGTAGACATTGCTGAGGATTCGCTCACTCTAGAAGTAGTGGGAGACCCTGGTAAGATGGTGGCGATCGTCCAGGTATTGGGTAAGTTTGGTATTCGTGAAATTGCTCGTACTGGCAAAATCGCCCTTGTACGGGAGTCAGGTGTCAATACTGAATATCTCAAATCCCTGGAAGCAAAAGTATAGTTCAGCTTTGGGCCAGTCAGCTAGGGGAAGTCCTGAGGCATTGCACGAGCGCTTTAGGGATTTTGTTGTAGGGGCGTATGACATACGCCCAATTACTTTTATCTTCCCGTAAAGCCTACCTTCCGAAATGGCGGCTAGCCATTTGCATGGCGTCAGCGATATCAACATCACCATCGCCATCCGCATCTAAGAATGTGTTGAGTACCGGATTCCCTCCTTGGGAACTCTGAATATTATTACCAGACTGAAGGAACTTCAACACGAGGGGAACGAGAATGGGTAACATGGATTGAATCGTACCAGCACTTATTCCTGTCCGCCTTGCGGCTTCCTGAGCAATCTGCTGGATCTGAGGTGCGCTGAAGAGTAATTGAACAGCTTGAGTGCTGGGATTACTACCGCCGAATTGATTGACAAAATTTTGTGTCTGCTCATGACCCTCAGTGTCTCGCTTTTGTTGTAGAGCAGAGCGAGTATAGTTTCCCACAATTGATAAGACCGATTGAATGCTTGAGGGGTCAGTGTTGGTATTATTGCTTAACTGCTGAACTGTGCTGAAAATGTTACCCAGTTGAGCGGGGCTACCTTGCTGAGTGGGACTGTCGATCGCATTGATGATTTGCTCAAACAAACTCATAATTTCTTACTCGATTTTTGCTAAGTAGAACAGTGTAGCTAATCGTACTAGTGCAGCGTGGCGGAAATAACTATGCAGTTGAAAAAGGTTAAAAAGCTTACTTGACAAGCTTTCTTTCCTTCTGCCTCCTGCCTCCTGCCTTCTGCTTTCTTGCACTAGTGGCGTGGGAAAGAAGTGCCGTAGTGTAGGCTAGTGTTGAGCCTAAAGAAGAGCATCTTGCATCAAAGGTCACATAAACCAGATAACCTTCGCCTCTAGCTGAAAGCAGAAACTAGTACGACCGATACTTTAACAGGTAGAAATAAAGAGTGAGGAGTAAACAAGATTCCAAATTCTTTAATTTAACCCTCAACCCGAAGAGTGACCCTAACCTGTGTCTTTCATGCCCCTTTCACGCTTATTGACGCTGATTGTTGGTCTCAGCTTAATTCTGGGGCTAATGCTTTGGCTGATTAACTCCCTGTATCGGCTTTATATCCAAATTTCCTTTACAGCACCGCTACTGGCAAATTTGCTGCTGTTATTAGTCATCGTGCTAATTGGAATGTTAATCGTCGCGTTTATCTACTATGTCGGGCTATTCCAGCGCAGCCAAAAAGCATCACGGCAACGTCGCTTAACGCCGAAAGTCCCGGTGGAGAAGACTGAAGCCGCTGAGGAAACCCTCAAAGGGATTCGGCAGCAGCTAACGCAGATTCAGGATGAAGTAGCGCGGCAAGCTCTTTTAAGTCGATCGCGGGAGATTGAAGCCAGTCTAGCGCGTGGGGAGCTGATGGTGGTTGTCTTCGGTACGGGTTCGGCGGGGAAAACGTCGCTGGTAAATGCGCTAATTGGACGGATGGTGGGTAAAGTCGGTGCGCCGATGGGTACAACGGAGGTGGGGGAGACTTATAGCCTGAAGTTGAAGGGATTAAATCGCCAGATTTTGATTACGGATACACCAGGGATTTTAGAGGCGGGTGTCGCGGGTACGCAGCGAGAGCAGATGGCGCGACAATTGGCAACGGAAGCTGATCTATTGTTGTTTGTCGTGGATAATGACCTGCGACAGTCAGAATATGAACCCTTGCGTCGGTTGGCGGAGATTGGGAAGCGAAGTCTCCTCGTTCTTAATAAAACTGACCTCTATTCAGAAGAAGACAAGGAAACGATTCTGGCGCGGTTGCGACAACGGGTTCGAGGGTTCATTGC
>DATNQT010000458.1:0-6268 GCA_036703885.1 Candidatus Sericytochromatia bacterium | reverse complement strand
CTACAAGCAGAAGTAATTCCTCAAAGGTTTTACGGTCAACGACAAATTTATCGCTTGACTCAGCAAACGTTAAGTCTTGCGATCGTCCGCATGGACAATCGTCTGAAAATGTCATACTTTTTAGGCTCCAATCGTTGCAGGATAACGGTTTGGGGAAGTCGTGACTTGTTCGGTGTAGTCAGCACCGTTCAGTCGCGCATCAATCTTCCTTAATTCCTGACGATCGCAGGTTTTCAGCAAATTGTCAACTTTCCATCTGTAAACTTTTGTCGCCTCAGCTTTCCAAAATCTCTAAGATCGCTTCTAAATCTCCCAGGTAGCTTTTTAATTTTTTGCACCTGGCTTAGAGCTGGGTAAAAATTGTGGCGACATCAGATGTTAATTTTTTGGAAAGCGTGGCGGCCGAAGCAAAATTTGGCTTTAGTTCGGAAAGTTCCGCCTCAATCTTCTGCCGATCGGCAGGCTCTATCCCAAATTGCAGAATTACTTACGATTACAGATTCTGAGCTACATTACAAGCTGCAATTGTAAAGTTTTCACACGCCTTGGTGCTGAATTCCCGTAAAGCCCTCCGGGGTAGTCGGGGGGGTTATCCTCCTTCATTAGCTCCATTCTCGCCAAAAAGCTCTCGCAGGTGTTTCGGTTTCTCGTCTTTTGACAGTGACCAACCTTTATGGGTTTTTATAATACCTGTAGTCAAACCAGATAAACCATGCCGTGTCAATCCAAATTTAGTCTTAAATTCCGCTCTGGTTAACTTGTGAACTCCATATACAGGATGGGTCAATTCTACATTTTTTTTTGCTTCTGTAATTCTAAATTCTTGTGGCAACTGCCATCCTAACGATGAATTTCTTTTTTGATTTAATATTTCCGAAATCCTTTGATTTTCTAACCCAAAAAACTTGATAAATTCTTTGCGAGTAAGAGTTTGTGTGCCATGGGTTTTATGTACCAAAGTAATGACTTGATGGATTTTAGCTATCTCACTGTATCTGTCTTTATTCTTGGCTAAAATCCAACCATTGCAGCAAGCGTCTGGAAATTTTATTAATCGATAGACCGCACTAAGACTACGCTCGTTTAATAAGTATTTTTCTTGTAACTCTTTTCGTGTACAAGAAACAATACCATAACTAGGATGATAAAAATCAAAAATTACACCAGTATTCTTTTCGTACATATAACCACCAGGATGACTGTTATAACCATCACGACAACAATTAAATTCGGATATAAAAAATATCTCGTACTCGTCTAAATAATTTATTGGTACTTTAATTAAAACTTTCCAGATCCAGCATTTCTCTGCGTATTTTTTCAATGCTTGAGCAAATTTATATTTTTTTGTTTTTGCCGCACTATAATGCCTAGACCTTCTTGTCGCCAAATCTTTTACGGTTTGCCCCACATAACTTTTTTTAGTTAGTATATTGTACGCTTGATAAATAATCCCTACAGATTGTTGGTTGACCACTGCTTTCATGATATTCCTAAATTCCATCTTAGACCAATATAAAATTACCTCGCAGTATCTCAGCCACTTTGTCAAGGTGTCGCTGTAAAGTTTTGTCGCCTCAGCTTTGCAAAATTTCTAGAATGGCTTCCAAGTCCGCCAAATCGGTTTTTGATTTTTTGCGCTTGGCGGGCGAGCTGACTGAGAATTGCGGCCGCGTCGGGTGTTAATTTTTCGGAAACTGTGGCGGCCGGAGCAAAATTTTGCTTTAGCTCGGACCTATTAAGTTACCCAAGACAATATGCAACCGCTTTAGGCAACCGCTTATGGAAACGGTATGTAACCGCCTTATGCAACCCAAGTAAGTTACCCAAGACAATATGCAACCGCTTTAGGCAACCGCTTATGGAAACGGTATATAACCGCTTGTCTAGTTACCTACCTTGTTATGCAACCGCTTATAGAAACGGTGTAAGACGTTGTAAGACAGTTGTATGTACTATGAGAAGCCTGAAACTATTGTCTTGATTGGGTCTATATTGTGTGGTTACAGTTAAGCAGATCCTGGACGTAAGGCTCAAAGTTATATTCTCTCTAGCTTCTACTGATTTTATATTTTTTCAATGTGTAGCAATCATTAAATTATTAGTGTGGTTTTGTGATCGCTAATCGTGGGCCGGGGGGGCAGCTAAGCGTGGCACGTCCCCCCGGCCGCGTTATAGGAGCGCCGCAGGCCCCGCAGAAAATAACCGGGTCGAGTGATACCCGGTAAAACAAACAAGAAAAATAAATAAATAGGAATAGGTAGAAGGTCTATAGTGCATAGGTTACAGCATTTTTTTAGATTGTGTAACAAATATAGGATATTTTTGATTGCGTAACAAAATCGAGTGTGTTTGAGGCTGAAAAATTTAATCTATATAGGCTGTAGGTTTTTTTAGTGGGTCAGCGATAGCATTTTTAAGGAGCTGCTTGAATTCCCAGACCCCTTTTGAGATAAACCATAGAACCTGTAAATAAGTTTTTTAGTATCCGTTCTCAGCGTGTTGACAGGTCTAAGCCATTTGATATTTTTTGGTGTTCCCCCACCTCTTCAACCAGTGGAGGGGGGAGGCTCTGTCAAGGGGGGGAAAGAGAAATTCGTGACGAGCTTAGCTTTCAGGCGAGCGACAAGTCTAGGAAGAAAAAAACAGGCTCAGAATCGCCTGAAAGCTTAGCGAGTAGAATTTCGCGGACCCTTGACGGAGTACCCCGGAACGGAAAATGGAAGAGGGGAACATCAAAATGTGCTCATGAGTGGCATCTTGGACGCGCTCAGAGCTTGCTGTAAATTTAAGGGGGCTGCGTCGCACAAGTTGACGCCGAAAAATTAGCGCAGCGGTCATTGGTTGCGGCGTGACTGCTAACTTGTTGGTCTAAATGAGCTTGGTGTCATTTGAACTCGCCACGCTGTTTCCCGTTTGATTGGTTGCCTCTTTTAAACTTGTTTACAGGTTTAAGACTTGTTGTTGGTAGGTTTGATATGTTGCTGCGTAGGCAGGGTTGCAGTGTAGGTTAAGCGGGCATACGGCAATTTCTCCGCTAAGCGCCTAGGAATATTACATCTGCATCAGAAAAGTAGCTTCTTTCTAGCGGTACAGAATAGACAATAAAAATATTCCACCCAGAGGAAGATAAGTGAAAATACGATGCGGTTAGAGTATGAGCATATACCTCAATCAGGTTTCGTTTTTGAAATAATTGTGTATTAGGCTACCAAACAAATAGGACAGGAAACTCTCATGAACAAAAAAAATTGATGTCCCAAGTTAACCATTCCATCAAGGACACTACAGGAAAGCAACTTGCTGAACTCGAGGTAACCTTTCTTTACCTCTCCACGGCTTGTAGCTGCTACAGCTAGGTCAATACATCCTATTTTTTGGTCGGATATTAGTTTTTCTACTCCTTAAGGAGGAAAACTAACGATAAAAAGTTGAACATTGAATAAGTTAAATAAAGAATTATAGTTTTTTAACTCAGCTAACTGGTATTTAGGTAATTTGATTATGAAGGGCTTTCCCAATCAAATTGTTTACTAGAAAAGGAAATTTAGTTTTTATGAACAATCTCTACCACAAATTCGCCGTTGCTTGTGTTTGCACCACTTTAGGTTTTGCCTTGGGAGCAAACAAAGAAGCTAAAGCAGCTACATTTACTTTGATACCCAATTATCCATCTGTATTTATCGCCGTAGACTTTGGTGGTTCTGATGGGCTGGGAGAAGCGTATTATCCTACAAGCAATCCTTCTGTGGCGATAAGATCAGACATTGAAATAAGAGCTTTCTACGAATTCAATATTGGCAATTTGTCTCTTGCCACTAATACAGTTATTCGCCAGGCTATTGTTGAGACTAGGATTAATTCGAGTAATACTACTAATTTTCCTAATTTTCTGTCCATCTTCGGCTATGTAGGAAACGGGATACCCGACATATCAGATTTTGAGGCGGGAGTATTCTTAAATTCTGTAGATATTTCATCCTCATCTACTGATGATATTCTTAGGTTTGATGTGACTCCATTTGTTAATCAGCTAGTTAGCAACAACGATGATTTTGCTGGGTTTGGTATTCGCGCTAGTAATTTTGGTGAGGTCGGCCTGAACGCTACTAATAATAACTCCAGTCTGGTAGTTGAAACCGACGACGTTACAGAGCCTGTGCCTGAACCGACCACAATCTTTGGTTCAGCTCTAGCCCTAGGTGTAGGAGGATGGCTAAAACGAAAGAATTCAAGTCAGCAAAATAAAACAAAGCCACAAGGTTAATCTATCGTTTGACAAAATTTAAGCTGGTAACAAATCAACCTCAAAACGGCTCCTATCCCTGTGAAGAACTTTAATCATATCTTAGGCTGTGGTGCAAGATAGGCTGCCATTCTACCTATGCCTGCACATTTCCCTTTTGTTACTTTTTCGGCTTCTGGCAGTAGGGTGAGGTAGATGGAGATAATTCCATCTTCTGACCAAAAACCCGAACCGCTCCAGCTTCCGTAAGTCTGCTTTGTTACTCCTTACCGCTTCCATAAATAGCTGGTGTCTCTATCTGACCATTTTTATAAACGGATGTTGAGGGTGAAAAGCCATTTCCATAAACGGTTGATACTTCTATCTAACCATTTCTATAAACGGGTGTCTAATTCTAGGCGGGCATACTATACTTTCCCAGTCTAAAGCTTGAACCCTTGCTGCTACATCAGGATATCCATATTTTCAGTTGGTCAAGCGCCTCTGGGATGGCTGTAATCTGATTTTTACTGAGGTTAAGCTTTGTCAGATTCGACAGTTTCCCAATCACCTCTGGGATGGCTGTAATCTGATTGTCACTAAGGTTAAGCTTTGTCAGATGCGTACACTTGACAATTTCCGATGGTACTTCTTGCAACTGCAAACCCGATAAATTTAATTCAGTCAAACTTTCATCAGCAACCTGCTCAATTCGTCGCACTGCTTCCTCTCGGCTCATGTCGCTTACTTCTCAGTAACATTTGTTTCATTGTGACCAAAATTTAGCTTGTTGGAAAGCGATATTTGCCAACCTAGGGCTTGAAACTGTTAGGGCTAGGTTGCGGGTAAGGTTCACTCTGCATAACAGTCTTTATAAATACCTATTTTCTAGCCTAAGACTGGGAACCATCATCCCTTCGTCAGGATATGGGCTTATCCTGAAGCTGGGTCAGGGTACACCTGATTTTTTCCTATAAATTTAGAACTTGAAGGTATTTATCAGTTCCTATAAGACCTGATTTTATCCCCCTTGCAGTTGAGAAATTTTAGAAAGAAACTGATAACAAGAAGCGGAGAGTTTCCGTTGGCTTCGGAAGTCAATTTAATCACAGCCTATTGTGACTCGGCAAATTCTCATTTTATGTACTGAACTTTTTTTAGGGGTACCTAAAAAAATGGGCAAAATATAAGCTATCACTCGGTTAACGAGTAAGGAAAGCAAACATGAATAAAATTCAACAGCTACTGAGTACAACTTTACTATTCGTATTGTTGGTACTCTTCCAAGTCACCACTTTGATGCCGGAGGCTCTAGCTAGTTCGATCAATGCAATGCCCACGACAGAATCGGTTGAATCCTCATCTAACCTTCAGTCACGACGTTGTGCTTCAGATCATCTTCATTCAAGGTTTACAGACTTACTAAATGCTTTGCCCAATGGCACACGTCTGAATCTTAGTGGGCCTGATCATGACAAGAAAGATACAGAAATAGTGGGCACTTGCAACGATGATTTCAGTTGCGATCTCCTCGCAGCCGCATGCGATGCAGTCGGGGGCGTTGGACAGTGTGGGGGAGACGAAAACCCAACCGGCTGTCAGTGTGTGCATTAAACCCAACAAGCGCATTTCGCTGGGAGCGGTTGGTTGAGATAGGTGAGCTGTTTGAACAAGTCCCGGATACTAGAAGGTCTATCCCTCCCAGCCCTGGGCTTGCTATCGCGAAAGCTAGCTCCAGATACTTCCATAAACTGAGCCTGGGCTTAGAACTGCTATAGGTAGGCGGGACAGACAATCGAGGCAAGAGGTGGGATTCTAGAGAGTAGGGCGCAATGTAAAACAGTTGGCCAAACGAGTAAGACAAACGTAAGACACCCTAACCCGACACGGCGGGGATAGACCTATTTCCCCACCTCGGGCTTAGAACTGCTGCTGCCGAGTCAGTTTATGGATGTATGCTGACTCGGCAGATTTCAGCTTATGATTTCCAGTTCCTCTGGCTTCAGTCGTGTTGTGTATCCAGCGCCATTGGGCTTACGGCAA
>DATNQT010000457.1:0-17297 GCA_036703885.1 Candidatus Sericytochromatia bacterium | reverse complement strand
CCCAAATCCAAGAGAGACTTCCCGCCGTAATTGCTTTTACTAAAGCCGCAATGCAACAACCAAACTACTACCTCTGGGGTGGAACAGTTGCACCCAACTACGATTGTTCGGGGTTGATGCAGGCAGCTTTTGCCGCATCGGGAATTTGGTTACCGAGGGATTCTTATCAACAAGAAGCATTCACTCAAAGTATTGAAAACCAACTGTTACCCGGCGATCTGGTGTTCTTCGCCAAAGCTGAGAAAGTGAATCATGTCGGTTTATATTTAGGAGACGGTTATTACATCCATAGTTCTGGTAAAACCACGGGTCGCAACGGTATTGCAATTGATCGGCTCTCAGAACAGGGGGATGAGATAGCAAAATCATATTATCGTCAGTTCAAGGGAGCTGGACGAGTACAAAAAAATTATCTACCCGGAAAATCTTAAAAACCTCGTGATTAGTTTATGAAGAAAGCGGTTTGCAGTTGAGTGTGGTACACCCAAGTCCTCCTTGTCTCCCCTTTCCTCAACCAGAATCTTTGTATCTCATCCGTGAGAACCGCTCTAATGAACCCCGCTACCTCCTCTCAAGAAAATCCAGCAGAATTTGCTGATGAGGAGGTCCCAGCGGTCGTACCTGACCTGCTTTTTCTGAGTAACACTCTCCTGCCCTGATCTCGTCCAGTGTCACTAAACCCATATCCCAACCTTCTCCTAACACCAGTTGATCGAGTTCTACTGTTAAGGGGGCATGGAAAACATGGCGAATGACTTGTGAATTTGAATAGCGACGAAATTCTGACACTAGGGGCGGAGCATAGTTAATTTCTTCAAGCAGTTCCCGTTTAACGGCTGCTTCTGGTGTCTCCCCCGGATCGATATGACCACCAAAGAAACCCCAGTAACCGGGGTACATAATGCCAGGAATATTGTCTCGTAGCTGCATGAGAAATCGATCGGGTGTATGGAGAATTGCGATCGCTACTTCAACCCGTTCGCCGCTCATGATTTGGAGCTTCCTTGACTAGGTAGTGACTTTCCTGGTTGTACTGCTTTTCGTTCCAGTTGCTGCTCTTCCTGAACATAGACTTCCCCTAAATCTTGTCCACCCACGGGAACGCTTTGAAATTTCGTCTGACCTTTGATTAAGACTTCATCACCAACGTTGGGAAGGGTTTGAGTAACGACCCAAATCGTTCCCGTGGCATCCTGAACTTTATACGCACCAGCCTCCAAAAATGGAGCACGGGTTACGACTTGACCTTGAATGTAAACCGTATCGGTTGCATTTTTATTTTGTTGGATCTCACTGATTTTTGTGACACTCCCACCAAATTGACCGATTTTGATACCACCAATACCAATATGGGTAGAACTACCACAGCTAATAAGCCCTCCCCCAAAAAGTAAAAAACAAACAGGTACAAGATAAAACATTTTTGACCGCTGCCCTTCCTCAATTAACAAGGAAGAGCGGGAAGGCTTACTTTTTGGCTTTCTATGTTGCATCGCCGTGACTGCTCTAACACTAAACCACATACATGGTTAGGTTATAGCGCGTGCGTTCACGGATTGAAAGGATTGATATCTGTTGACTCATTGATATGGGGAGGTTTTAGGTTTTAGGTTTTATAGCAGTAGCCACTTAGGTTAGGACAGTGTTGAGCACCCAAAACCCTTTTATAGACTACGTTTTTACTCAGCACTCAGCACTCAGCACTTTGCTATAGGTCTAGGGTTTTGGGGATAAGAAGATTCGTTACTACAAGAGCCACCTAACACCTAACACCTAATACTTTGGCACAATACATCCAGTGAATTATTTTTTACTAAGGATCGTAATCTGCGAAACTGTTATCGTTTAGGGTCTAGCTGAAAACGCTCTTCCAATCGCTATGCACTCGACCTACGCTCAATTACTAGATGGTAAAGCTCTCGCTCAACGAATTCAGGCGCAGCTACAAGAACAAGTTCAACAGCTAGTCTTGGCAAATGGACGACCTCCAGGATTAGCCGTGCTGATGGTGGGTGATAACCCTGCCAGTGCTGCCTATGTACGGGGGAAAGAACGTGCCTGCGCTAAAGTTGGTATCGCATCTTTTGGTCGTCATTACCCAACTGAAACCTCCCAAGCCGAATTGGAGCAAATGATTCAAACTCTGAATCAAGATGAGCGAGTCGATGGAATTCTCGTTCAACTCCCCTTACCCGACCACTTGGACGCTGTTACGCTACTGCACCAAATTCATCCGGATAAAGACGCTGATGGCTTGCATCCAGTTAATCTAGGGCGTTTGGTACGCGGCGAAAACGGATTGCGTAGCTGTACGCCTGCGGGGGTGATGCGCTTGTTGCGCGAGTATCAGATTGATGTGAAAGGGAAAAACGCTGTTGTTGTCGGGCGCAGTATTTTGGTAGGTAAGCCACTGACACTGATGCTTCTGGAAGCAGATGCAACGGTGACAATCGCCCATTCGCGATCGCAAAACCTCCCCGAACTCACCCGCAACGCTGACATTCTGATTGCAGCAGTTGGACGCCCTCAGTTAATTACAGCGGATATGGTCAAGCCTCAATCCGTTGTCATTGATGTTGGGATCAATCGCATTACTGAAGAAAGTGGTAACTCTCGCTTAGTGGGGGATGTCCACTTTGAATCGGTGCGGGAAGTCGCACAATTTCTCACCCCTGTCCCAGGTGGCGTAGGAGCGATGACAGTTGCCATGTTGTTATACAACACTGTACTTAGCTATACGCGATCACGCTCGGCGTAGCTAGCAAAGCTAATCGCACTCAGAAAGACCCTAACACTCGTAAAATTGTTAAGACAGTCACAAAATAATCAAAATAATCAAGGAATTAAGGCATGGTAGCGACGGATGGGCGGCCTGCCCCCAAAAGGGAATCCCCTGCTTTCGACTTATCAACTTACTTACACCAGCGGCAGGCTCAAGTAGAAGAAGCTCTAGACCATTCCCTCCCGCTCATCTATCCCGAAAAGATTTACGAAGCAATGCGCTATTCCCTCCTAGCGGGAGGTAAACGCTTGCGTCCAATTCTTTGCCTTGCTACTTGTGAGTTGGCAGGTGGAACTGTTGAGATGGCAATGCCAACCGCCTGTGCCCTGGAAATGATTCACACCATGTCGTTGATTCATGATGACCTACCGGCTATGGATAACGACGACTACCGCCGGGGCAAACTAACCAACCACAAGGTATACGGGGAAGATATTGCGATTTTGGCGGGAGATGGGTTGTTAGCTTATGCCTTTGAGTATGTGGCGGCTCAAACCCAAAATGTTCCAGCACACCGAGTTTTGCAGGTAGTTGCACGGTTAGGCAGAGCCGTGGGAGCATCGGGATTGGTGGGGGGTCAAGTGCTTGACCTGGAATCAGAAGGACTTTCAGATATTCAGGAGGAAACCCTAAACTTTATTCATACTCACAAAACTGGGGCATTGTTAGAAGCCTGTGTGGTTTGTGGTGGAATCTTAGCTGGGGTAACGGAAGGTGACCAAGGGCGGCTGTCTCGCTACGCCCAAAATATTGGGTTAGCGTTTCAGATTGTCGATGATATTCTGGATATCACCGCCACTCAGGAGGAACTGGGGAAAACGGCAGGTAAAGACCTGATCGCCAAAAAGGCAACGTATCCCAGTCTTTGGGGACTTGAAGCCTCAAGAGTCAAGGCTCAACAGCTAGTGGATAGGGCTTCAGCGGAACTGAAGCCGTTTGGGGAGAAAGCTCAAGCGCTAGTTGCGATCGCTGACTTCATTACAACGCGCACTCACTAATGAATTGGGAATTAGAGATTGGAACGTTGGGTAGTGGTACTATTTTTCCAATCGCCGATCGTTAATCTCTAATTACCAATCCTTAATTACCGAGCTTTTAATACTGATATATCCTATTTTCAAGTAAGGCTCCATGAACGCTAGTACACGAACGTTGCACTGAAAATTCCTCTTTCCCCACTCCCTACTCCCCACTCCCCATTCCCTATTTTCTAGACAGACACTATGCAGGACTTTGGCCAAATCTTAGACAACCAGGTGCTGCTGGTTGCGATCATTGCTTGTCTGGTTGCGCAACTTTGCAAGCTCTTTGTCGAACTTACAAAAAATCGCAAATTCAATCTTCGTTCTCTGGTAACCACTGGCGGTATGCCCAGCGCTCACTCAGCCTTTGTCGCCGCCCTAGCGGCGGGTGTGGGACAAACAGTAGGATGGTCTTCTCCTGAGTTTGCGATCGCCCTAATTTTTGCCGTAATTGTCATGTACGATGCTGCGGGTGTTCGTCAGGCTGCTGGGAAACAAGCTCGCATTCTCAATCAAATTATTGATGAGTTATTTAGTGAAAAAGAGTTTAACGAAGACCGTCTTAAGGAATTACTTGGACATACACCTTTTCAGGTAATTGTCGGCTTGATGCTAGGTATTGCCATCTCTTGTTTGGCAGCTCCGTCTTATTAGCTAGGGTGACCTGCAAAAAACACCTTGAAATAGTTAATAACTATACTGAAGGGCAATCCCTAAAGGGGTTGCCCTGATGCAATACTTAGCTTTTCAATTACTGTGCCGGACTCTGCTGCGATCGCAGCATTTCCTGAAGTTGCGATCGCTGTGCCTCAGTCAGAATTCCGTTCATGCGGCTTCTTGCTGACTGCATAATATCGCGGATTTTATTTTTCTGATTTTGGGTTAGATTCAGCGATGCCATAACATTGTGCCGTCCGCTTCGTTGAACTGAGGAAAAATTCATATCACCATTACCATCCCGCACTGCACGGCTACGGTTTTGGAGAGCTGCTGTGTACTGCTGTTTTTGTTCTTGGGTCAGTACTGCCTCAATTTTTTGGCGCGTCTCTTGATGAAGTTGCCTCATCCGGGCTTTTTGGTTTTGGGTTAGGTTCAAATCAGCTAGTTTGCCTTGTCCCTGTGGGGTCGTTGCTTGTGCTAACAAGTGTTGCCCTGGTACTGCCTGTACTGCGTTTACGTTTAAGGGAATTGCAGTAGCCGCCAGTAAGACAGCCCCAGTTAATGCGGACATCACTTTGAATTTCATTTTGTAGCTCTTGAATTTCCGGTGTGCAATGTTAAACATCATAAACTTGGCGCTCTTGGGCAACACTAGCCGAAGTTAGGACTCGATTTATGACTGTTGAGTGCTGTTTTTGTTTTGCTGCTGGCGTCGCTGTTGGCGCATTTGCTGTAGTTGCTGGCGCTGTTGGGCTGTCAGGACAGCTTCTATCTTGCTTTTAGCCGATTGCTTGATTGTCCGTATTTGAGTTTTTTGAGATTCAGACAAATTCATCGCTGCAAATGCTGCCCGTCGCTCTTGGCGGTTCTTCATTTCCGTGCGGTTTTGTCTCACCGCTTCGTACTTATCCTGTTGCTCTTTCGAGAGGATACCCTTGATTTGTTCGCGAGTTTCTTTGCGGATTTGAGCGAGTTGGTCTTTTTGTGATTGGGTCAAGTTTAGTTGTGCAAATCGACCGCGACGTTGGGGTTGTGCCTGTGCAACTAACTGTTCTCCGGAGCGATTGACTTGGGCGTTGAGGGTAAGGGGAGTAGCACCCAGAGGTAGTGCGATCGCTACAAAGCTTCCCGTTAAGGTTATCGCTCCCATTAAAAGTGGCATCAGTTTGAGTTGCATGATTTAGTCTCCTGCCCAGTTGTGCTTTAGATGTCACCATCCTAGAAATTAAGTATAAAAGGCACATGAGGAGAAAGTCACCCATGAAGTATGACTATAGTCATAGATTTAGATATGACTAGTTGTTCTGGTATCAGGGACGCTTAGAGTTTAATCTATTTAGTTATTAATCAAGTCCCATAACTTCTTCATTATTTGTTTCAACAGGTAAAAAATACTACTTTCTAATAAATTATGAGTCGCCCAATTCAAATCAACAACCATCCTTTCCGGTTTCTACTCTATCTAGAGTGGATACTACTGATTGTTGCTGCTTTGTCTGAAGCCTTGCCTTACCCCTTTCGTCGGCTTCCACGGGAACCGATACTAATGATTGGCAGTATTGTTGGCTTTGGGATATTAGGGTTAAGAATGCCCACCGGAAAGCATATCTACAAAATACTTTACACAAGCTTAGAAATTTTATTAATTTTATTAACAGTAGGCGCGGGAGGAATTCGACTCTTTCCACTTTTCTACATCGTTCTTGTCATCCGCAGTTGTCTCATCTTTGAATTACCGGGACGCTTAGTCGTTACAGGTTTATCATTTTACTTATTCTTGTTTACCCTTATGGGCTGGCTTAATACGTTCCCAGCACGACCAGCGTTGCAAGAGCGATTAAGATATTTATTATTGGGCTATACGCTCTTGTTTGGATTGAGTTTAGCCTTTGTCTTACTGTTAATGAATGCTATTTTAACTGAGCGTCAAAGTCGAGAAAAACTTGCCCTCGCTCATGAGCAACTTAGAGAGTACGCCTTGCGAATTGAAAGCCAAGCCACTCTGCAAGAACGCAACCGTATTGCTCGCGATATCCATGACTCTTTAGGGCATTCCCTAACGGCTCTTAACCTTCAACTGGAAACTGCCCTAAAACTGTGGACAGTTGACCCTACCAAAGCCACAAATTTCTTGGTACAGGCAAAACGCTTGGGGTCAACGGCACTGCAAGATGTTCGCCATTCCGTTTCTGCCCTGCGGTCTGATCCCTTACAAGGACGGTCTTTGGAAGAGGCGATCGCTTCTTTATCCGAAGAGTTACATCACTCAACCAACATCTCACCCACTTGCAATATCAGGTTGAGGCGTCCAATACCCCCTGATTTGGCGACAGTTATCTACCGCATCATCCAGGAAGCTATCACTAATATCTGTAAATATGCAAATGCCACTGAGGTAAAAATTCAGTTGCAGGCATCTCCAACCCAACTGGACTTAATGATTCAAGATAACGGTAGAGGCTTTCAGGTTAATCAAAACATTAGTGGATTTGGACTTCAAGGAATGCGGGAACGCACTCTCGCACAGGGAGGTCAGTTTGAGATTGACAGCGCACCAGGAGCTGGCTGCCGAATTACTGCTAAGTTTACATTACCAAGATTATGACAAACTTTCGTTGTTTGTTGTTTGTATTCTAAAACAGCCTTCTTGCAGAAATTAGACTTATTCTCAAATAACCAGGAACCAATTAGTAATAACCACTAATAAATAACCAACAAGCAACAACTAACAACCAAAAAGTACTTATGATTCGCATTGTACTAGTAGATGACCAAAATCTTATTCGTCAGGGCTTAAAGGCATTACTGGAATTAGAGCCAGATTTGCAGGTGGTAGGAGAAGGAGAAAATGGGCAAGCGGCGATCGCATTGGTAGAGACGTTGCAACCCGATGTCGTGCTGATGGATATTCGGATGCCAATCATGGATGGCGTGGCGGCGACGCGAGAAATTTGTCAGCAGTTTGCTGGTACGAAAGTCTTAGTACTGACAACGTTTGATGACGAGCAATATGTAGCAGAGGCGTTGCGACACGGGGCGATGGGGTACTTGCTTAAAGATACGCCATCAGAAGAGTTAGCCGCTGCCATTCGCTCAGTTCACAAAGGCTACACTCAGCTAGGACCGGGATTAGTTGAGAAAATCATGGCTAGAGTTCCAACGGCGGCATCGCCACCATCTCCGAGTCCTCCACCGGGTTGGGATGAATTAACGCCAAGAGAACAGGAAGTTTTGCGACTAATCGCTAAGGGCGCTAGTAACCGAGAGATTGCTCAGTCCCTATATATTTCCGAAGGAACGGTTAAAAATCATGTAACTAATATTTTGAATCGGTTGAATTTGCGCGATCGCACCCAAGCCGCAATTTTTGCTCATTCGTTTTTAAACGAGTTCAACTAGTCCTTAAGTCGAACAGTGTTGAGATAGACGCCCCCGTCTTCTACAGGACGGGGTTTTGTCCGTAATCGGCATTCGTAGTAATTTAAGTAAAGTCTGCCTCCGCAGACTGTCTCTCAAACCCTTGCCTTGCAGATTTAGTTTTTATAGCCCCAGACTTTAGTCTGAGGGCGCACCTCGACTGCAAGCAAGAGGTCTAGTGACAGATATCACTAAGAATACTAGGTTACTGTCACCTTTGCTTTCAAGTTGGGATCACAGGAAGATTATCCTCAAAAGTTCATATTAGAGACATAAGATTCTTCTAAAAAATACTATGCAACCAGTTCATTTGTTTTCATCCCAGTTGGATATCGAAGAACTCATTGCTCAAATTTTGATGAATCGAAAAATTACTTATACTGAGCAGCTACGACTAAGGTTTGCTCTGCTTTCTGAAGATACGCTGGATGAAAAAGAGCGAACGCTAATCGACCGAGTATTTTATGGAGTGCGTCACGGCTTGCTCAGAGTGGTGGAATAAGAGACTGTTACTTCTTACTCAGCTTTCAGCACTACTGAATGCCACTACTTTTGATTCACTGACACCTAAACCGAGCCTTGGTTGCAATGGAATTTCAATCCAAAACTCCGTTCCTTTTCCAGGCGCTGACTCGCATTTTAAGATACCCCCATGCTTTTCTACCACAATTTGATGGCTGATCGATAGTCCTAATCCAGTGCCTTTACCACGAGGTTTAGTAGTGAAAAATGGGTCAAATAGTTGCGCTTTTACTTCTGGAGTCATGCCAGGACCGTTGTCAGCCATCTGAATGATGATGCCGGAACATCCGCTATTGATACGGGTGCGAATCGTAAGGCAACCAGCATGGTGGGGAATGTCCTCCATTGCGTCGAGCGCGTTGCTCAAAAGGTTCATAAACACTTGATTGAGCTGTCCGGCGCAGCATTCAAAAGATGGCAGTTCGCCGTACTCTTTAACCACTTCAATAGCGGGTCGATCGCCACGAGCTTTTAATCGATTCTGCAAGATGAGTAGGGTACTATCAATCCCTTCGTGAAGATTAGGCGATTGCATCAAAATGCGATCGCTACGAGAGAAGTTGCGTAAGCTAAGGACGAGCTGGCGAACGCGCTCTGCCCCAACTTCCATAGATGCCAGAACTTTGGGCAAGTCTTGAAGCAAAAAATCCAGATCGATATCTTTGATTTTGGCTTGTATGGCTGGAATCGGGTTAGTGTAATATTCCTGATAAAGGTTGAGTAATTCTACTAAGTCTTGAACGTAGTTGCTGGCGTAGCGCAAATTTCCATAAATAAAACTGACAGGATTATTAATTTCGTGAGCCACACCAGCTACCATTTGACCGATATTTGACAGCTTTTCGGTCTGAATTAGCTGCTCTTGAGTACATCGCAAGTCCTGCAACGTTTGCTCTAGCTGCTGGGCATAGGCACGGGTGGCGGCAGTTGCGGCACAACTTTGTTGATAGAGTTCGGCTTGTTGCCTCTCCAACACCAGAGCCGCTGCATCGCTTTCTTTTTGATACTGATTGACTACAATGTCGAGCGCATCAATCAGGTCTGTTGTGGAAGCCTTGAGGATAGCTTGTAAATGAGGATTTTCCTGTGTCAGTTGAATAGGATGCGATCGCGTTATTCTACGGCAAGCCCATACCCTTGGTTCAGCTTCCTTCACAGCGACGTTAAAATTTTCAGCAATTGGGCTATCGACGCCGGACGAATCAGCCTTGCTGGAGACTGTTCGCGCTAAAACTCTCACTTGAGCAATATAGTCACGAATTTGGTGATCAAGATACAGTGGCGCACCAAAATAAATCGCCCCCACTGTTTCTGAGGGCTGACCTGGCAGTTTCATTTCTACATTGCCGTTAATCAGCCCATTGTGGGACGTTTCCATCAAATCGATGGTGCGTTCCATCTCCTGGTATAGCTTTTCCTGCTCCACGGGATTTTGAGTACAAACTAGTCTTAAGGCAAATAGAGCAGCCCGTTGGCACAGCATCCGCTGCCGTCCACTAATATTGATAACTGCTGCATTGATTTCCCGTGTTGTCAGCATTTTGTTCGGGTTGCTATAGGTTGTTAAAACAGTTATTGGCAACAATTTTAAGTAAAATAAAGTTTTAAGCCAGTTACCCTGAGTTAAAACTTTATCCATAGTTACGCTCTTGTAACATTGATTTCAGCCAAAGGTTCAGTCGGTTCGTTCAACTAATAGTCCTTAGAAAACTCTTTTCTCCAAGGCTATTAAGTTATGCATAAATTAAACCGGAATTTTTAGGGCTAGTTTTCTAATTTAGAGCTTTTGACTGACAAAATATCTACTTCTGTACTTGTTATCTACAGAATAATATAAGTAGAGACTAGATAGCCTGCAACTTATATAAAATTATCTTTAGGAGTCGGAATGATACTCAATTAATGCTCCAAAAGACTATTTAGATTAGTGAAATTAATTCATTTGCTGAATTGGAATCTCAATCCAAAACTCAGTGCCTTGACCCGGTGCGGAAGTACAAGTCAGAATGCCGTGGTGATGCTCTACCACAATTTGATAGCTAATAGACAATCCCAAGCCACTGCCTTGCCCAACAGGCTTGGTAGTAAAGAAGGGATCGAAAAGCCGTGCTTTGACTGACTCGCTCATTCCTGGACCATTATCCGCAATCCTAATAACCACGCTTTGAGTGCTTTGAAATGTGTCGGGACAGTTCTCCTGACGCCATCTTAAGTTTTGAGTTGAGTCAGAATGATCTAATAGGGTGGTACGGATGGTGATTATCGGTGGAGGATGAGGGATAAAGCTTGAAGCTTGTTCTAGCTCTCCAACTCCAGATTGCTGGAAGGCTTCGATCGCATTGCTGAGAATATTCATAAAGACCTGATTAAGCTGTCCTGGATAACATTCGACAGCTGGCAGGTCACCGTACTCTTTAAAAACTTGAATTTCAGGTTGCTGACCTTTGGACTTTAAGCGATGTTGCAAAATCAATAAAGTATTTTCAATTCCTTCATGTAAGTCAGCTTTCTTCATGTCGGCTTCGTCAGCCCTTGAGAAGTTTCGCAAGCTCATTACAATCGAGCGGATGCGGTCAGTTCCCCGTTGCATTGAAGCGAGAAGTTTGGGGAGGTCTTCTGCAATAAAGTTTAGATTAATCGCTTCAGCGTGTTCCAAAACTGCGGCAGCAGAATTAGGGTGATGTTCTTGATAAAGACGTAACAGGCTCAGTACGTCGTAGAAGTAAGCACTAGCATAGGCAATGTTCCCGTGAACAAAGTTGACGGGGTTATTAATTTCATGGGCAATACCCGCAACGAGTTGTCCTAAACTGGACATTTTTTCGCTCTGAACGAGTTGTGCTTGGTTCGCTTGCAATTGCTTCAGGGAAAGTTCTAGTTGTTGGGCTTGCACTTTTGCAACACGAGCTTCTTCACGCGCTTGGGTATAGAGTTGTGCCTGGTTAAGAGCGATCGCTAATTGAGCAACCAGCGCTTGCAGCAGTTCTACCTCGCTATTGTCCCACGGTCGCTCTCCGGTGCAGTGACCGCAGCTAATAACCCCTATTTCTCCACTCTGAGTCTCAACAGGGATTAACAAGATCGAGGTGTAGCCAAGAGCCAGTAAGAACTTCCGCAGGGTAGAATCGGTTAAGGTTACAACGGTATCAACCTGAATGATTTGTCGGTTTAGAACCTGCTCGGCGTAGGAGCTGACTTGAGTCATCCTATATTTACCGATATAACTTTTCACGTTAGGAGCTTTCGCCTCGTTGACTACCTCCCAGTAGGGTGTCCTCTTGTGGGTTCTGTACCAAAGGAAGTTGCACTGATCGATCTGTAAAAGGTTGCGGATCGATTGGACTGCCGTTTCCAGGATGGTATCGGGTTCTAGGGAGTTGCGGATTTGATTGGTGATCTCAAGCAGTAATGAATCCCGGCAGCGGTCAACGGCTGTATTCTGTTGGATTTGTAGAGGCTCTAACTCGTAGGTTTTCCCAGTATCGCTAGTCAGGTAAGGGAAGGAGAGGGAGTCATCGATCGGGAGCGGATATTGGTAAATCATTCCTGGCACGTTGATGATTAGTTCCTCGAATTGGCGATCGCGCTCCTCTAGCGACTCTTTTATTTGTTGAAGCTTGGTAACATCGCGTGAAATAGTGGCACTTTCTTCCATGACGGCTGTATCTAGTTGGTAGATGGGTATCGTAGTTCTTTCTGTTGGGGCTTCTTCTGCCAATTTGCCTGGCTCTTTGAGTGGCTTAACCTTTACAATTGCGACCGTTAGCCCTAACGTCAGCCCAATTGTGATGGCGTTGCTGTGCGGTGTCATACAGTCTTGTAGGGAGAGCGATCGCATCAAACCGATGGCACTGACGTAACCCACTACACCTACTAATATCCAAAACAAAGGAGATAGAGGTCTCTTCTGGATGCCGCTGACTGGTTTGCTCAGTCGGATAGAGGTATAGGACGCTAGAACATACCCGATACCAACGCTGAACTTGTACGCCAGTTGTAGTGCGGTAAGTTGCAGCTTATTGGTATTAGTTGTTTGCATTTTTTAATCCTCATCCTACGCATCTAAGAGCTGTAAACTCCGACTCTTGGTACTCAGTCGCTGTCTAATGCTTATTTTCTTGCGTTATCCTTTATACCGCTGCTCTCGCCGCAGAACTGTTGTCTCGATACAGTTTTGGCTAGAATGAGGAAGTTGTTTCTGTACTTTTATTGCCAATTTTTACATTGCCTTAACTAAGCTGTGTTGTATCTGAATTACATACTCAGTTAATCATTTTGGTAAGTACTACAGGGAGAAGCTGTATTAAATAATACTGCGGGCGATGACACCCTCTGTTTTTATCTCACCTATTAGCCATTACCGACTTGCCTACTGAGTAGGCGAGTTAAATGTAAGGGAAGCATTAAGGGTAACAGCACCCCCAAACGGTTGCACTGAGATACAGAACTTTCCCGATGGCATATTAGTCGCTCTTGCGTGAAACACTGGTAATTAACAAGGGAACACTAAGCGTCTGAGTAGTAGATGCCCCAATACTTCAACCCCAACTAGGCACAAGCCATTTTGCAAACAGACTCTTGCCTTTAACACACCCAGAAGAGTAATTGACGACTGTCAACAGCTTTAATGCTGCTGTATCTCCAAAGTGTGGTATATAGATACGATAAACCTTATAACTTAGACAAATAACCGTATAGTTACGGATATTCATCTTGTATAGTATTACATCGACAGACTTAATTGTGAACCTTGCTGAGTTTTTCGGACTTCAATCCGCGTCTGGAAGGCTTCCTTAAACTGAGGCATATGGGTTACTGTCAGGATACAGGAAAAGTCTGAGGAGATCGCATTGATTGCCGCAATTAAGCGATCGCATCCTTCCGAGTCTTGCGTCCCAAACCCTTCATCCACAATCAGCATCTGCAACGATGTTCCTGCCCGTTGTGCCAAGAGTCGCGCTAAAGCAAGACGAATCGAAAAGTTAATCCGAAACGCTTCACCACCTGAATAGGTTTCATAAGGTCGGGTACCACTTGCATCAGCAATTAAGATATCGAGAGTATCAATAAGTTTTGTTGTTTTCTTAGACGCCCGACGCCCCGATTTTTGCGTGACAATTTGGACGTGCAACTGATTACCCGTCAGTCGGGAGAGAATATGATTGGTTTCTGCCTCCAGTTGAGGCAATATATTCTCAATCATCAGCGCTTGAATACCATTTTTTCCAAACGCCTGAGCTAATTCCTGGTGAACGCGATATTGCCGTTGGAGTTCTTGGAACTGTTTCTGCTCTTGGTCGTATTGAGTTTGCAGCGTTTCTAGTTGGGCAAATCGCTGTTGTAAACGCCCTTGCTGAGAGAGTTGTTCATCCAGTTGTCGCCGGCGCTGTTGCATCCGCAGTTCTAAAGCTTGGATTTCGGGGGTTGCATCTGGATAGTGTTCGAGCTGCTTGACAATATTGTTGAGTTGTGCATTAATTTCTTCCTGGTCAGTCTGTCGCCCTTGTAGAGTTTGAGTGAGTGATGCCAAGCGTTGAGCGACTTGAGGATATTGCTGCTGGGCAGACATTAACTCTTGATAACGTAACTGCCAAGATTGGGCTTGACGTACAGAGGCTCGGAGGGTGTTATGTTCAGCTAAGTTATAGCCGATTTTGGCGATGTGCTGGTCGAGGGCGTCGAGCTTCTGCTTCAGTTCCGACGTGGTTTGTAGCTCGTGTAACGAAGCGTGGAGGGCGTCAATCTGGCAGGCGAGTTGTGGCTTTCTTTCATCAATTTTTCCCTGACGCCGCTGTGCTTCTTCAAGTTTGGCTTGCTTGATTTCTGCCCAGCGCCAACGATCTACTTCTCCCCGTGCTAAGGCATGAGTTTGTTCACTGTAGTTGAGCTGTTGCAACTGGGTATCGATTTGCCGCAGCTCTTCTTGTAAGTCAACGGCATAGGCTCCTATACTGAGCGATCGCTCCAGTTGTTCTTTTTCCTCCGAGATTTCATACAATCGGTCATAAACCTCATCAGTGGCTTCGAGTCGGGCGGCGAGTTGTCCCCGTTGCTCTCGTAATTCCTCATAAGGAGCCAGTTCTTTAGAAAGCTCGGCATACTCCTGCCGCAGCACCTGAAGCTCTCGTTCGCAAACGGCTAACTGCTCTCGCACTACCCAAAATTGCTCTTGAACGGCTTGTTGCTCGGCAGCCGTTTTCTCAATAACATGACGACCGTGGGCTTCATCCAAAGGGCGATCGCATAATGGGCAAACTGCATTCTGCGCTTGTAGCATTTGGATTTTTTGCGTCAGTTCTGCAACGTGCTTCTCATAGCGGCGTTGGTTTTCTTGCAGGCGTTCCTGAAAGCTACGGCGTTCCAGTCCTTTTTCCTGCACACGCTGTTGATAGACGCGCTTTTTCTCCAGTTGTCCAATGGTCGCATCCACTTGTAGTACGGTTTGTCTCAGTTGAGGCGTTACCGAGATCTGAGCATTGAGCTGATTTTCAGAGGAGCGCAGTTCTTCTAGTCTGGCACTCAGCCGTGCTTGGGCGCGATCTAGTTGGGTTTGGATTGAGTTGCGGCGTTGCAGAAGGGGAGATACTTCAAGTTGCAGCTTGTCCAACTGATTGAGACGTTTCCGGGCGCTATTAAGTTGATCTAGTGCGGCGGTAATTTCTCCCGAACGGGACAGCGCCTCTTTAATTTCTTGTTCTTGAGGTCGCAGTGCTTCGAGTTGGGCTTGGGTTTGACGAATTTGGAGATTAAGTTCGTTGACTTGTTGGGTTAGCTGTTGTTGCAGTTGTTGTTTTTGTTGTTGGGCTTCCTGGAAAGCTTGGAATTTTGAGGTGAAAAGTTCTTCTTGTTGTTGCAGGTTGATGTATTGGGAATAACCTGTCTTAATTGGGTCTTCTTGATTAAGTAAGGTAGAGAGTTGCCGTTGTTGCGCTTCGGTGGCGGCAATGTCTTGAGTTAGGCGATCGCAATCTTTACTAAGGTTCTGATATTGTTGCCGGACAAAGGTTAACTGTTGTTGCCAGTTGCTGCGCTGGTGCTGAACGCCTTGCAGTTGTTGGAGTTGTTGTTGTTCGGTATCTTGAGCTTGTTGGAGCTGTTGCAGGGTGGTTTCGATCAGAGATTGTTGCTCTAAGGTGGCGTCTCGTTGTTCCAACTGTTGCTTTATCGTCTGCAAACTTTGCTCTAGCTGTTCTGCCTGACCTTTGAACTGCTTTGATAAATCCTTAGCGCGTTCTGCTAAATTTTCGTACTGGTCGAGTTTCAGCAAGTCGGCAAGAATTTGTTTGCGCTCATTCGGACGGCGGAGCATAAATTCATCTGCCCGACCTTGACGCAAGTAGGCTGAATTAATAAAGGTATCGTAATCCAGCTTCAGATGATGCATTATTAGCTGCTGCGTCGCCCTTACCCCTTTCTCAGTTAAAGAGCGAAAGCCATTGGGCGTTTCAATTTGAAATTCCAAGGAACTACTCTGTCCCCGGTTACGAGTACGAATGATGCGATGGGTTTGCTGGTTGTTTTGAAAGACAAAATCCACCCGGACATCTTTTGCCCCAGCATGGATAACATCATCTTCCGAACCAGCGCGGCTTTCCCCCCATATCACCCAGGTTATCGCTTCGAGGAGGGAAGATTTCCCCGCGCCATTGGGGCCGCAAACACAGGCAGTATGCAAGCCGCGAAAGTCTAAGCTGGCTTCGCGATAGCTGAGGAAGTTTTTTAATGTTAGTTGTAGCGGTATCATTCAGGCTATTACGCCTCACACTTTTTCATAGGAAACTCTCAGTACATCTGCACTGTTGCCTAGTTTATATACGTAGCAATGCGGTTTTGACGCTTTGATGTCATAACTTTACAATTATTAATAATTAGGTTAAGCTAACAGTCCCTAGGGATAGAATTGGGTGTACCCCATTTTTACAAATTTACCTGCTGTAGGAGCGCAAGACCTTACGTTCCTACAATATTGAGTTCATAAATTGGAATGCTCTCGATAAAATTCATGGCTATAGCAATCCTAAATGATTCGTAAACGCCAAGATCCCCGACAACTTCTGCGAAGTCGGGGATCTGAACAGCAAAAGTTTGTAACTCAAATAGGATTGCTATATAAAAATAAAGTTCGCCTAAGCAAACTTCAAGGGGGAACTTCCGCCTAAAACCTAAAAGCTAATTAGGTTATTGACTTGATGTAAACGCGATCGCATCGTTCTGTCTCTACACCTGTTGCAGGTTGATAACCATTGCTTTCGTATAACTTGACCGCTTCTTTAAGGACACTCGCCGTTTCAATCCAAATTTCCTGGAAACCTCGATTTGCGATCGCCTTTTCTAATTCCTGTAACAAGTACTTACCGAGTCCTTTGCCTCTAGCGGCTGGTGATAGATACATTTTGCGAATCTCTACAGCTTTTTCTCCACGTTCTACTGGATAGTAAGCCGCCGTACCCACTAACTGCCCCTGCTGTTCGATTACCCAAAACTCTCCGCCCACAGCATTGTAAGAAGCTTCCACCTCTAAAACATCTCGATCTGCCCCCGTTGGCTCCCAACCCAAGCCATATTCAGCCAAAGCGTCCCGGATGATTGCCGCTGCTTTTTCGCGATCGCTAGGTATCCAGGAACGAATCGAAAAATTACGGTAGGAAGTCTTCATTTGCATTCTATGACACTGCTCAGGTTTGTCTTGTTCGCTGACAGGTTTATCAAAGATGATTTCAAATTCTGATGCTGGCATGAACCGATGCAACACTCTTTTATGATCTTCTGCATCGCAACGATTATAAAAGCGGGCGACGGTGTAGTGCCGAGCGTTGGGCAAAAAACGCACGATTGCCCAAGGACGACTAAAATCTTCTGTTGATTGGATTCTTTGGTAAGTCATAACACCCTTT
>DATNQT010000456.1:0-7014 GCA_036703885.1 Candidatus Sericytochromatia bacterium | reverse complement strand
CAGGTTCTGAGCCGCGTCAGCTAGCAATAAGTCTCGTACTCCTCCCCCCACCAGGTAAAGATGCCAGCCTCGTTGTTGAGCCTCCTGAGCTGCTTTGGCAAGAAGTTCCCAAAGCGAGGGAGAAAGGCGCGATCGCAGATTCTGGATTGAGAACGGGGAACTGGAAATTGGGACTTGGTTGGATTTGTCTTTATTCCCGATTCCCGATTCCCTTTTCTTGATTCCCTTTTCTTGATGCAGTTGCCGTAACACATCGGTACGAGTAACAATCCCCACCAACTGCCCATCTTCCAGAACTGGCAGGCGTCCGATATCGTAAGTCACCATGAGTGACTGAATTTCTGGCAAAGAGGTTTGAGGAGTAATAGTCTTGACATTTTTTGTCATGTAACCCTTAACGGGCGCGTGACCAAAACCGTGGTGTAGCGCTAAATCGATGTCTCGCCGCGAGACAACCCCTACCAGTTGGTCTTTTTCGTCCACTACCGAAAGCCCTGCATGACCATAACGTAATAAAATTCTCTGGGCTTCACTAATTGTTGTTTCAGGACGAATCGTGCGTACTGGCGATGACATTAACTCCCGTGCTGTTAGAGGTTGAGGGATTTGGTCTTTGAGTTGGTTAAGGAGTTGCTCGATAATCTGGGGGGGGTTCACATCTCGAAGTCTTACCGCTGCGGCTTGGGAATGTCCCCCACCTCCTAAGGGTTGAAACAACTCGTTCAAATTTGTCCCCTCAATATGCGATCGCCCAATTACTGTTAGGGATGAAAGGGAAGAAGGATCAACGGCAAATTCACCTTCCGGATTCTCAATTTCCAATTCCCGATTCCCCTTTCCTCCATCCTCAGCCCCTAGCAACAGAGCATCACTTTCCGTTAGCTCCAGCAATCGCGTCACTAAGCTCGATAATCCGGGGACATAGTCAGGTGTCTTGAGCAGTACCCAGGAAATGGTATAACCCGATTGAGTTTCTGAGTGCAATTTGTTCAGAGCTTCGGTTAAGAGTCTTTGTAACTGCAAAGACAGCCCTGGAGTAACGTATTCCGAGATTTGCCGCACATTTGCCCCCTGTGCCATCAACCAAGCTAAAGCCGCCGCATCTCTTGGTGTCGTCTGGTCAAAGGTGAGCGAACCTGTATCGACGTGGATGCCTAAAGCCATCACCGTTGCTTCAGCGGTTGTCAATTGGGTTGGGATTTGCTGCAACTGCTCGACAATTAGGGTTGTTACCGCTCCTACTGGCTCAATGTGAGTTTCTGTAGCGGGAATATCCGTCTGGCTATCTTGGTGATGGTCATAGACTTCAATAGAGGTTAGCTGGGGTAAGTCTAGCCATTCAGCCGCTTTCCCTAAGCGATCGCGCTTTTGGGTATCCACTACAATCAGAGATTGAATCTGCTCGGAGTTGACAGCTCGGCGTTCGATCAGGGCATACTCATCCCGATGCAATGCCAGAAAATCTCGGACGGCAGGATGAGCGCCGCCAGCTAGAACCACCTTCGCCCCTGGCTTGAGAAGCGTCAGCCCAACAGCGGCTCCGAGGGCGTCAAAGTCAGCTATTGTATGACATAAGATCAGATCCATGAGTCCTACTTGAGGGCTGTTACCTCAGAGAATTGCTGAAAAGCGAGTCAAATTTTGGTAGCGTACTAAACAGGAAGAATTTAATATCAGTCAAGTTGGGGCTGAATATGTTTCTATCCAGTCCAGTATTCGTTTTGGGAGAATAGGAAATGTCTGTCATATTTCAAATATCGCTTGCGGCTCTAGTTGCCTTATCATTCGTTATGGTCGTCGGTGTCCCAGTCGCTTACGCCACTCCCCAGAATTGGTCTCAATCGAAAAACTTGATTTTCTTGGGTTCTGGTATCTGGGCGGCTCTTGTCATTCTAGTTGGCGTTTTGAACTTTTTGGTGGTGTAGATTTAGAGGATAGTCTGCACCAAAATTCCCAAGATTTAAAGGATTTCACGGTATCGCTATGGCAGTTTTCGAGGGGAATTTAACTTCATCTACATCTTTGCGGTTTGCCATTATTATTGGTCGGTTTAATGACCTGATAACGGACAAGCTTTTAGCGGGGTGTCAAGATTGCTTGAAACGCCACGGTGTTGATACTAATCCCCACGGCACTCAAGTGGACTATATTTGGGTGCCTGGTAGTTTTGAAGTGCCCTTGATGGCTCGCCAAGCAGCACTTAGCCATCGCTATGATGCAGTGATTTGTCTAGGCGCGGTCATCCGGGGTCAAACCCCCCATTTTGATTATGTTGCGTCTGAAGTCTCTAAAGGGATCGCGGCGGCTGGGTTTGAAACCGGGGTGCCAGTAATCTTTGGAATTGTGACAGTCGATACCATGCAGCAAGCCTTAGAACGGGCGGGGATCAAGAGCAATAAGGGTTGGGACTATGCCCTAAATGCTCTGGAAATGGCAAATTTAATGCAGCAGTTCCGGGGTAATGGTTCGGCATCAGCCTACAGTTCTTATGATACGGAAACCGTCACCACCCAGGCTCTGCCGATCGCCTCAAGTCGAACGATTGCCTCTGAGTCAACGGTTGAACACAAAGAGTCTGCTAGTTAAGTGCTTTGTGCAGGCAGAAGGGAATGGGGAATGGGGAATGGGGAATGGGGTAAGAATTATTAATTTTCTTGGCTGATGAAAGTTGAAGCATTTCTGAGGCATAGGCTTAAAGGGGTTTCTGTATCTCCCCACTCCTCACTCCCCACTGCCCTCAAAAAGTTGACAGATTTTCAATAATCTGGCAATCTAGATCTTATAGAAATAATGCGGGTATAGCTCAGTGGTAGAGCGTCACCTTGCCAAGGTGAATGTCGCGCGTTCGAATCGCGTTACCCGCTTGGAAAATCAGAAAGTTGAGGGAAAAAAGATTGTCAGGAAAAACCTGGCTTCAGGGGCGTCCCAAACAAAGTGTTCTGACGGGTCAGGGAAATTTATTACAGAGATTTGTGAAGCTCAAGGAAAGCGATTAATATTATTAGAAGATGGGTGTTTCTTATCCCTTGCCCCGGATAGAGTCTTAGACCCAGTAAAACTGTAGTGGTTTGCGATCGCACTTGTAAGGGCGATCAACAAACATTCTGACTAGATGTTTTGGGTAATTTTTGCTTGAAGTATTTTGATTTTTAATAGCGCTTGTGCCATCTCAGAAAGTTCAGAAAATTGACTTAAACACTGAGTATCCCTGTCCTTGTAGGCGTCGGGGTTCTTTAGTACCGATTACCCTGACAGAAGCCTTTGGCTGCAATCGCTGTCAGCAAATCTTTGTGGTTGAAGAAAGTGGGTATGTAATTGAGCAACTGTCTACAAGCTACCCTTACAAAAAAGCTTGGCGTTGGACAGGGCATCGATGGAATACAGCTAACGCCAGTCTTGGAGAAAGCTACTTGCCAGTAGCCTTGGGAATTGTCTTGGTACTGTTGATTTTCTGGCTGCCGTTGGCTCTGAAATCGCCAACCAAACCAATAATTATTATTTTCTTTGCGTTGCTGGCATTACTGTTAGTGTTAATCCCACCCCTAATAGTCTGGCTGGCTCATCGACGTTAGCAGAAGATGGAAATAGACAATTTTGACTTTGCGCCTAACCCGGCTGCTGCTGTGAGCCGTGCCTACCGAGCTTCCCTAGCCTTGGCAAAGACCAAAGGAGTAGACCGCAGTCGGGGCGTCCAAGCGATGGCAAAGGCGCTGCAAAACTCCTTTGATGATATTTTGGACGCTAACACTCTAGACTTGGAAGCAAGCCGAGAAATGGCAGTGCCAGAGTTAATTTGGGAGTGGCTAAAGCTGACACCAGAAAGGCTTCAGAGTACAATCCAGATTTTGCAACAGATTGGAGAGCTATCAGACCCAATCCGGCGGGTGATGAATGCGTCCTATCAGCTAGACCATTCTCAGACCTATTGCCAACTGATGCCATTGGGAGTGATTGCTTTAATTTATGAAGCATTCCCAGAGCTGGGTGCGATCGCAGCGGGTTTTTGTATCAAAACTGGCAATTCCCTGATTCTCCGGGGAGGTAGCGAAGCCAGTCAGTCTAACCTGGTGATTGCCAAAGCCTTACAGATAGCTCTTGATGAGGCGGGTTTGCCAACAGGATGCCTGGAACTATTACCTTCAGAACAAGGCGCTTCAATTCGAGATTTAGTTACTCAAGACCGCTATTTGAATCTAGTGATTCCCTACGGACGACCAACACTGGTGCAGCAGGTGATGCAGCAATCGACAGCACCCGTTTTAAAGTCAGCGATGGGCAATTGCTATCTTTACTGGTCTGCTACGGGCAGCTTGGATATGGTACGTTGGGTGATTCTGGATAGCCATGCCAGCGAACCCGATCCCGTCAATGCGATCGAAAAAATTCTGATTAACCGCTATCAAAAGCCCTCTGCCTTGACGATTTTGTGGAACAGCCTCAAAGAAAAGGGCTTTCAACTCAGAGGGGATTCGGAGTTGGTGGCTGAGTTTCCAGAGCAGTTGACTTTAGTGGCAGACTCTGAATGGAATCAACCTTATCTTGATAAAATTATTGCTTTTAAAGTAGTTGATAGCATCGACTCAGCGATCGCCTGGATAAACCATTACAGTAGCGGTCATGCCGACTGCGTAGTTACCGAGTCTTATCAAGAAAGCCGCCAGTTTGCCTTAGGCGTTGATAGCTCCTCTGTATACATTAATTCCTCGCCGCGATTTTCACGCAATCCGAAACGGGCAGATGCCGTTTTTCTAGGAATGTCTAACCAAAAAGGTTATCGTCGCGGGATGATTAACCTGGAGACACTCACAACACTTAAGCAGGTTATTCAAGGAAATGGGCAGTTTTAAAGGTAAAGGGTTATTAGTCATTGGTTATTAGTCATTAGGAAACAACCAATAACCAATAACATACAACTATTCTTTGCCGATTAGTTTAACCTTCTGTGCCAGCCCCAACATCTGTAGGAACTGAATTGTCATCCAAGTGAGATCGATTTCCCACCATTTCATGCCGTGCCGTGCAGAATATTGATAAGCATGATGGTTGTTGTGCCATCCTTCTCCATAAGTCAGCAAAGCCACCCACCAGCAGTTTTTCGAGCGGTCATTGGACTCATAGGTGCGATATCCAAATTTGTGGGTAGCACTATTAACAAACCAGGTGCAGTGAAATACTACAACCAGCCGTACAAAAATTCCCCAAACGACAAACGACCAACCACCGATCGCATATAGTAAAAGTCCCAAGGCAATTTGGATGAGAACAAAATAGTCTTGTAAAAACTTATAAACTGGGTCATCGGCAATATCTTTTGTAAACCGAGGAATATCGGCGTGGGAAGGAATTTGATAAAACATCCAGCCCATGTGACTCCACCAGAAACCTTTATTCGAGTCATGCGGGTCGGTTTCGGTATCGGAGTGCAAGTGATGGATGCGGTGTAGCCCAACCCAATGGATTACTCCTCCCTCGCAGGCAAGTGCGCCACAGAAAACCAGAAGGTATTCTAGCCATTTGGGAGTCTGAAAACTACGGTGGCTCACCAAGCGATGCCATCCCAAAGTAATTCCCAAGCCCCCTGTTATCCAGTGGAGCAAGAGAACCAAGCCGACTGCCTTCCAGCTAAAATTGCCGGGAAACAGGGCAAAAAGCGCTCCAAGATGAATTAGGGCCATGTAAATGATGTTGACCCAGTTGAAGCGAAGTTGTTCAGAGGTGGCAATTGTCATGCAGTAAACCTAATACAAGAAAGAAAGATGTTTTAGCCCGATCTGTCCTAACAGCTTTGATGTGCGAATTTCAGATTTATGATTTGTTCTAAAAACCCTAATCAACAATCGATGTTTTAATGAACAGCTTAGAAAAGCTGCAAGCAGCAGAAAAGGCACTATCCCCGATTTTTTACGGAATTGACGCCCTCGTCAAGCAAAATCTCAAAAAAGTACTGGATTCCTTCCGTCGTCATCGTGTAGGCGTTCATCACTTTTCGAGCGTTAGTGGCTATGGTCATGATGATTTAGGGCGTCAGACTTTGGATGAGGTATTTGCGGAAGTTATGGGGGCTGAGGCAGCAGCAGTGCGAGTACAGTTTGTTTCTGGAACCCATGCGATCGCTTGTTGTTTGTATGGCGTCTTACGTCCTGGTGACGAGATGCTAGCGGTTGTTGGTACTCCTTACGACACATTGGAAGAAGTCATTGGTTTACGGGGTAAGAATCAAGGCTCTCTAATAGAGTTTGGAATTGATTATCGGGAGTTGCCTCTAACTAAGGATGGAATAATAGATTGGCAGGGTTTGGGGCAAGCGGTGAGCGATCGCACGCGCTTGGTACATATTCAGCGTTCTTGCGGCTATTCTTGGCGAGATAGCCTTTCCATTGCCGATATTGAAAAAATCATTGAGTTGGTTAAACAACAAAATCCTAATACGATTTGTTTTGTTGATAACTGTTATGGCGAATTTATTGAAGAGTGCGAACCACCAGCCGTTGGAGCCGATCTAATTGCTGGTTCTTTAATTAAAAATCCTGGTGGCACAATTGTCACGGCGGGTGGCTATATTGCAGGTCGAGCGGATTTGGTAGAAGCGGCTACTTGTCGCCTAACTGCCCCCGGAATTGGTAGTTCTGGTGGTGCGACTTTCGATCAGAATCGCTTGTTGTTTCAAGGATTATTTCTTGCTCCTCAAATGGTGGGGGAAGCGGTTAAAGGAACACACTTAACGGCTCATGTTTTTCAACAGCTAGGATATCCGGTTAATCCCCTACCCATGGCACCTCGTCGCGATGTGATTCAAGCGATTAAGCTGGGTTCGCCGCAGAAGTTAATTGCTTTTTGTCGAGCGATTCAAAAACATTCTCCAATAGGTTCTTATCTCGACCCCATACCTGCCCAAATGCACGGTTATGAGAGTCAGTTGGTGATGGCTGGAGGGACGTTTATTGATGGCAGTACTTCAGAGTTTTCAGCCGATGGGCCGTTGCGGGAGCCATATATTGTATTTTGTCAGGGAGG
>DATNQT010000455.1:0-5381 GCA_036703885.1 Candidatus Sericytochromatia bacterium | reverse complement strand
CGTGTGGAATAGAAATCATGCCAGATTTCAGATTCAGTGGTCGTATAACTGATACTCTGAGCTATAGCAGTAGCCACTGAGGTTAGGACAGTAGGAACACCCAAAAGCCTTTTATAGACTGTGTTTGCACTCAGCACTCAGCACTCAGCACTCAGCACTCAGCACTTTGCTATACTCTCTGACTCCCAGAGGAGTAGAGTGAAATTCTACCTCACTCAGCTCCCGTTTTCGAGGAACCAAGCTAGGTGGTGTCGTCTTACGGCATTTGGATCATGCCTTTAGAGTTTCCTCATTGCCTACACGAGCGATGAGGTTTGATTCTGTAGCTCCTGAAACACTTCAATGTGTTTCTTCCCCCCAGGAATGTCAGCTCCAACGACATAAAAATCTTGCGGATAGATCCAGTGGGAGCCTAGGGGACCGTGAATTTGAATTCCGGTCATCACGGCATACTTAAATACAGAACAATCCAGAGTGTTTAAGAGGTTTTCGACATCGCTGGAGATAATTTGAGACGCCAATTTTGTAATTTCTATCAAATCGGGTTTATCCCCATAGGTTATAGTTGAAAGAATTTTCTGCCGGATAATTGTTTGTTCAATATCCTGCATATCCATTTCTAATTTCAGGTGACCCAATGCCAATTCATGGGCGACCGTTTCTAATGCTCCACAGGCATGGGAAACTTTTTGAACACCCTCTCGATAGACCTTGCCGATATCACCATGTCTAGAAATGGCGATGTGGGGCATTGCATAGAAGGTAAAACGACGGATACCATCAATGATAGGGGTATGGTCTGTTGCAGCAGCTAACCCAGTTTTCCCCATCATGACGAACCCAGCTAAACTGCAACAATTAAAGGTTTTCCCCCAGTATCGAATCACTTCTATAAATAGGGGTTCGGCGATTTCATCTCGACAAATCGCAATCATTCCCATTGTGTTTTCGTCAGAAAAACCGTAGGCACTCAAGTTCTGGAAAGTCTTTCTCATGTACTTGGTCATGGATAAGGCCCCTGGAAAGTGAGTTTGGAGCACATGATGAAATGCAGGAAACACATTAGGGTCATATGCATTAAGCGTTTGGGGGATAGTTTCGTCAAGCTGATTGACGTTACTGTGGGTCATCTGCTAACTCCTCCTTACTAGTTGGTGAAATGCATCGTTGAATAGCTTAACGACATATCCGTCTTAAGGATTCGGGCAATATCATCGGCTTTAACACGAAACGGAATCAGAAAGCTTCTACTGTTACCGTTTAACCTAACGTTAGCGAAGCCTCCTGACTCCTTCAGTTAAAGCTTGCCAGCCCAAATCATAGACATTCAAAGGTTGCGCCGCCTCTTTAACCACTGCTTGACCATCAGCGTACTGATGCACCCGATTGAACCATTTTCGGCTTTGAAGTAATTATCTTTTTGCACTTGTTTGATGGCTTGCTTGTAGTTTAGCGTCATGCCCCAAACGTCGCTTCTTGCTAGCATGAAGCTATGACACCCGATGATTCTACTCCTAAGTACAAAAGACGCCGTGTGTTGCGAATGGCTGGACTGGCAGCTGGGGCATCAGTGCTGCCTGCTGCCTGCCGCGCCGTAACTTCTCCGTCACAGGAGGCGGACGCAACAGTGGTTCAACCCGCCAAACCAACTGCTACTACTCGCCCCATTGCCCAATCTACTTCTCAAACTGTTAGTAAGGTTGTGCTGGTGCGTAATGACGATCGCGTGGCGGGCACTCGCAAGGCAATAGACTTACTCCAGCCTCAAGGAATTTCTGGTAAAACGGTATTCCTTAAGCCAAACTACAACACTGGCGACCCAGCGCCCGCTGCTACCGATACAAAACTCCTAGAAGCACTGGTACAGGAATTGCAGAACGCGGGGGCGGGGCAAATTACAATTGGAGACCGCTCTGGTATGGCGGTTACCCGTCAAGCCATGCAGCAAAAGGGCGTGTTCCAGCTTGCCGAGCGATATGGGTTAAAGGCAATCGTTTTTGACGATCTAGGCGCTGACGAGTGGCAATACTTCCCTGCAACGGGAACCCATTGGCAGCGCGGGTTTGCTTTTGCTCGTCCTGTACTTGATGCGGGTGCTGTTGTTAATACCTGCTGCCTGAAAACCCATCGCTTTGGGGGACACTTTACCCTTTCCCTTAAAAATACGGTGGGCATGGTTGCCAAGTATGTTCCTGGCGATTCTTACAACTATATGCAAGAACTACACTCCTCTCCTCATCAGCGGTTGATGATTGCCGAAATCAATCAGGCATACAAACCCGCCCTCGTGCTACTTGATGGCATCGAAGCCTTGGTTAATGGGGGCCCAGAAGCCGGTAAATTGGTAAAATCGGGTGTAATTCTGGCGGGAACCGACCGGGTTGCTGTGGATGTTGTCGCACTTGGGATATTGCGATCGCTTGGCACGACTCAAGCCGTTTCAACGGGTTCCATTTGGAACCTCGAACAAATTCAAAGGTCAGTCCAACTAGGACTCGGTGTTGCTAGTGCCGAACAAATCGAGCTAGTCACAGCCGACAGTGCATCTCAGAAGATGGCTGACTCAATCCGAAGGTTAATTGTCGCCTGATTCGGTTTAACAACATTAAGGGTGACTTGTTTCAATAGACAGGAGCAACCTTGATCGGGAATACACTACTGGAAGCCTGACAATGACTGAAGCTGAACCCTTGGGCGGACGCTACAAAATCATCAGCCAGCTGGGAGCAGGCGGGTTTGGTCAAACGTTTTTGGCTGAGGATTTGCACTTGCCGGGTTATCCCATATGTGTGGTCAAACAGCTCAAAGCTCAGACCAAAGACTCCTCAAGTCTGGCAATGGCAAGACGTTTGTTCGATACGGAAGCAAAAGTACTCTACCAACTAGGCGACCATGACCAAATTCCCCGTCTGCTGGCACATTTTGAGGATAATGAGGAGTTTTATCTCGCTCAGGAATTTATTGAAGGAGAGCCGCTAACTCACGAGCTAGTGGTGGGAGAGCGTTGGTCGCAAGGTCAAGTAATCGCCCTGTTGCAAGACATTCTGCAAGTCCTGGCATTTGTGCATCAGCAGCAGGTTATCCACCGAGACATCAAGCCCCCCAACCTGATTCGCCGTCAGAGTGATGGTAAAGTCGTGCTGATTGACTTTGGGGCGGTGAAACAAGTTAGTACCCAAGCCGTCAATCCCGAAGCCGGAGAGACGAATTTAACGATTTCTATCGGCACACAGGGCTATATGCCCAACGAACAACTAGCAGGGACTCCCCGCTTTAGTAGTGATATCTACGCCGTCGGGATGCTGGGCATTCAGGGTTTGACTGGGGTTCACCCCAAGCACCTTAAGGAAGACCTACGAACTGGGGAAATTAAGTGGCGCGAACACGCTCCGACAGTCAGCCCAGAACTAGCTGATATTCTCGACCAAATGGTGTGCTATGACTTCCGCGATCGCTATCCAAGTGCAGTGGAAGCCCTAGAAGCACTCTCTAACCTACCTCCCGCCGTTTTGGAGTCTGTAGCCTCTCCTCAGTCGTTACCCGAAGTCAGAGCATCATCCCACCAGGAAGCCCTACCGTCTGCTAGTGCGATGGAACCAACAGAGTCGGTAATCGAAATACCTACAGATATTTGGATACAGGCAGACCCACCCGTTGCGATAAGCACGGATGGTGATACCACGGATTTAACCCCATCTCTGCCTCAACAAGAACCTATCGAGGATTCAAGACGTTCAGACTCAACTGGCACTACTCCCGGATTAATCTGGAGACAGTGGGTTCAGCCTTGGTCTATTCTGGGTGTCTTAGCCGTTATAGGTGCAACCTTTTTGCTCGCTAAGATATTCCTTTTCCCCCAAGTTGGGCGTCAAAGTGCCAACCGTATTGGTGGATCTACCAGAAGCCCTATCAGTAGCCCTACCAGGTCATCTCGCCTAAATGCCACTGCTACTCCTCGAAGGCGGCAAGCAGTAGAATTACTGAACGAAGCTGATCGCCTACGCAAAGCTGGACAGTACCAGCAAGCGCTCTCCCTCTATGACCAAGTGATCGCTCTGACTCCTAAAATGCCAAGGGGGTACTGGGGCCGCTGCGATACTTTGAATCAGCTAAAGAAGCCTGCCGAAGCCGTCGTTGCCTGCAATGATGCCCTCGACCTCAGGCCTAACTACGCCGAAGCCTTGTGGAGCAAAGGTAACGCTCTCGACCAGCAGAATCTTACATTAGAAGCCCTACAACTCTACGAACGAGCCACCCAAATCAAGCCAGATTTTGCCGAAGCCTGGGTTAGCTATGGTGTATCACTCCAAAAGTACGGACGTTCTGAAGAGGCGATTGATGCCTTGGACAAAGCTATCGATCTCAACCGAAATTCTGCCGAAGCTTGGGTTACTAAAGGAGAGGCTCTCGCCAACCTCGGACGCTTCGAGCCAGCGATCGCTGCTTTGGACAAGGCAATTCAACTTCAACCTGACAACCCTCAAGCGATAAAGCTCCGTCAAGAGACACGAAAACAACTAGGGCAATAGGAAAGCCCTTCATTGCTCACAAGATGTAAAATACCCTCAAGCAAAACTCTCAGCGAATCTGTGAATATTAACCCTCAACTGGGTAAAGCCAAATTAAGGCGATCGCTTCTTAAAACCCGACAATCGATGTCAGTAGAAGATTGGAGAGAGAAAAGCGATCGCATTTGTTCTCACCTCCAATCCTCACCCCTATTTATTCAAGCCCAAACAATCTTGGCTTATTTCAGTTTTCGACAAGAACCTGACCTTAGCCCCTTATTTAAAGACCCTAAACACCGTTGGGGCTTCCCTCGATGTCTTGATAAATCGCTTTCCTGGCATAGCTGGAAGCCCGAAGAACCTCTACAGATAGGAACTTACGGCATTTTTGAACCACTCACCGATTCTCCAACATTACAGCCAGATGAAGTCGATTTAATCCTTGTACCAGCGGTTGCCTGTGATCAGCGTGGATATCGCTTGGGATATGGTGGCGGCTTTTATGACCGGATGCTGAGTTCACCGGAGTGGGCGTCTAAGCCTACGATAGGGATTGTGTTTGAATTTGCTTATTTACCCTACTTACTGATAGATTCCTGGGACAAACCCCTACAAGCTATTTGCACCGAAACAGAGCTTCGAGCTAATTTTTGAACGGAAACTAGAAGAACAAATGTGAGAAACTCTACCCAAAGATTGGGTATGACAAGATGAGTCGCACTTCAAGTTCAGGCTGGGCGAAGGTTACGCAAACACAGCTTTGGAAAAATATCTGGATGTACGTGCTGCTCGTGAGCATCGCGTTTGTGATGCTCTTTCCTCTCCTGTGGTTAATCGGCACAGCGTTTAAATCTCCAACGGAAAACATTTTTC
>DATNQT010000454.1:0-8252 GCA_036703885.1 Candidatus Sericytochromatia bacterium | reverse complement strand
TTACTGCTAACCCCTCACTTACCATCCCTTTGAGGGAGATATTTTTATTATCATCCTATCATTCTTGCTCAGACTAAAGCGGTACGGGGATTTGGATAAAAGTGGGTGGGTTGTTGGTGTGTGTTGTGTTATATGTGTCTGCATAAGTCGCACGTCTTGAGATATACGCTATTACCTAGGCATATCTGCGCTTTAAGGACTTTCCCCCATGCATCCCCGCCTAAAGTTCCGCTTATTTACGACGACGTTACTGCTTTCGCTGACGCCTTCCCTATTCCCTAATTTGGTAGGGGTGCAGGGGCATCGCCCCTACGTTTTGGCACAAATAACCACGGCGCAAAATGGTGATGCAGAGGCTGATAAGTTATTTCAGGAGGGTGTGGGCCAGTATCGACGCGGGGAATACCCAAAGGCACTCTCTACCTATCAACGGGTGCTAGAACTCCGCCGCCAGCAGAACGACAAGGCTGGAGTTGCCCAGAGCCTGAATAATATGGGTGAGGTTTACTCCTGGTTGCGGCAACCTGACAAAGCTTTAGAAGTCTTGCCGCAAGCTTTGGCTATTCGCAAAGAATTGAAAGATCGTACAGGGGAAGGAGAAACCTTAAATAACCTTGGCTTTGCTTACTACTTGAAACAGCAAGACGACAAAGCTTTAGAAACCTTCCAGGAAGCCTTGGCAATTCGTCAGGAAGTAGGAGACAAAGCAGGGGAAGGTCAAACCCTCAGTAATATTGGGCTGGTTTATGCTGTGGGCTTACAGCAATATCCTAAAGGCTTAGAAACGTTACAGCAAGCACTGGCGATACACGAGCAACTGGGGGATAAGTTCCAAGCAGGAATTACCTTGCGAAGAATAGGGGCGGTTTATAGCCAGACGAAAGACTATCCCCGCGCTTTGGAGTGGTTTGAGAAATCACTAGCTGTCAACCGCGAGGTGAACAACCGCGCTGGTGAAGGCGAAACGTTGAATCAAATAGGGATAGCTTTCTTTAACCAAGAACAATATGACCGTGCGATTGCATTCTACCAACAAGCATTGCCTGTTGCCCTAGAACTCAAAAATAGATCACAAGAAGCTAATATTCTTGCTGCAATAGGAAATTCTTACATAAGACAACAAAAATACAACCAGGCAATTGAATTCTATCAACAAGCACTGCCGATTGCGCGAGAAGTTCCAAATAATAAATCACAAGTTGCTAGCCTTCTCTATTTAACAGGAGAATCTTACTTTAATCAAAAGCAATACGCTCAAGCGATTGAATACTACCAACAAGCACTACCTGTTGTCCGAGAAGCAAAGAATAAGCCACAAGAAGCTAATATTCTGGGTGGGATAGGGATTGCTTACTTTGTTCAAGGCAAATATGATCGCGCAATTGAATTCTACCAACAAGCATTGCCAATCGCACGAGAAATTCCAAATAATAAGTTACAAGAATCTAGCATTCTCCATTTAATAGGAAGTTCTTACAGAAATCTAAAAGAGTATGACAGAGCGATTGCCTTCTATCAACAATCCCTGGCTATTGCCAGAGAGATGAAAGACCAAAAATCAGAACTATCAACTCTGGAAAATCTAGGATTCGTTTACTCGAACATTAAGGAGTTTGAAAAACGAATTGAGATATTTCAACAAGCCTTGACACTAGCGCAAGAACTCAAAGACTCCTCACGAGAAGCAACTGCTTTGACTTCTATAGCCTCCGCTTACTCTTCACTAGGAGACTATGATAAAGCTGTTGAATTTGCCAACCAAGGTTTAATCCTTTCCCGCCAGATTAAGAAGACTGACAGTGAATCCTTGGCCTTGACTGTTCTAGCTAACGCTTACGGTTCCTTTGGAGACTATGATAAATCCCTGGAGTTCAATCAGCAAAGACTGGAAATTGTACGGCAAATAAAAGATAAATCAGGAGAGGCTAGCACTTTAAATTTTATCGCTAGCAATTATGGTGCTATAGGAGAGTTTGAGAAAGGACTTGAATATTGGCAACAAGGTTTGCAAATTGCACGAGAAATTGAAAATATACTGTTACAATCTCAAGCCCTATGGGGCTTGTCAGGTTTTTACCAAATTCTTGGAGATTTTGATAAAGCCATTGACTTTGCCCAGCAGCGATTGCAGCTAGCGCGAAACACAAAAGACCCTAATTTCGAGGCACAGGCTCTAGTCGGGCTGGGTGGAGTTTACAGTGATTTAGAAGATTATTCTCAAGCGCTTCAATTAACACAGCAAAGCTTGGAGATTGCCCGCAAAATTAAAGACCAAAAACTAGAAGCCCAGAGTTTACAATCTCTGAGTAAAATTCACCAAACCACAGCAGAGTATCAAAAGGCAATTGCCTCTGCTGAAGAGGCATTAAACATCGCCAAAGCTATCCAAGATCCTCAGCTAGAAGCAGATATTACTGGTGTTCTCAGTGATATTTACCGAGTTAGAGGAGAAACCCAAAAAGCTTTTGAATTGGCACAACAACGCTTAGTAATTCTTCGATTAACTAAAAATCGCCCCGCTGAAATGTCGGCTTTGACTAGTTTGGGGCAAGCTTATTCTGAATTGGGAGAATATGACAAAGCTATTGAGGTGGGAAAACAAGGTTTAGCCTTAGCCAAAGAAATCAAATTTTCGTTAGTAGAGGCAGGTTCTTCGCTAGTTATCGCCCAAGCCTATGAGTACTTGGGTGAATATCAGAAAGCCATTGAATTTGCCCAACCCGCACTGGAAATTACTCAAAAAATAAAGAGCCGTAATTATGAATCAATGCTATTGATTCTTCTAGGTAATGCTTATGCAACATTAGGGGACTATCAAAAAGGGCTGGAGTTGGCACAGCAAGGCTTGAAAATTGCACAGGAAATTAAAAATCGCCCGAATGAAGCAAAGGGGTTAGCTATTTTGGCAAATATTTACAATCAGCGCAATGAATATCAAACAGCGCTTGAATTAGCGCAAAATAGCTTGAATATTGCACAAAACCTCAAAAGCCCTGCTACTATTGCAGAAACTCAATTTTTCCTCGGTAATATTTACCAAAATTTGGGTGATTACCAGAAAAGTATAGAATTTTATCAGCAAGCCTTGACAACTATACGGCAATTTAAAAATCGCCAGTCAGAAGGAGCTGCTTTAGTAACTTTAGCTAATGCCCATTTTGCCAAAGGAGAGCCGCAAAAAACTATTGATTATTCTCAGCAAGGTTTAGTAATTTTTCGGGACATTAAAAGACCATTACTAGAAGCCATTGCTCTGCTAAGTCTTAGCACGGGTTACGGTGAAACGGGTGATTATGAAAAAGCGGTTGATTCTGTTCAGCAAGCTTTAACCATTGCCCGAAAAAAACAAAATCCTGTGGTGCAGAAAACAGCACTCAATATTTTGGGTAATCTCCATCGCAAATTTGGTAAGAATGAACAAGCGATCGCGGCATATCAAGAAGCACTAGCAATTCCAACAGATAATCAAGTTACTGGTGCTGATGCTAACATTTATGCAGGATTAGCTCGCACTTACCACGACTTAAATCAGCCAAACGTTGCAATTACCTACTACAAGCAATCTGTTAACAAAGTCGAAGAAGTTAGAAGCGGTATCGAAGGGTTACCGTCCGAATTACAAAACTCTTTCTTGGATGCAACGGTTGATTTTGACAAGGTAAAGACGGCGGACATTTATCGCCAGTTAGCAGACTTGTTACTCTCCCAAGGACGAGATAAAGAAGCCCAGCAGGTACTGGAATTGTTAAAAATACAGGAAATCCGGGATGTTGCTAGAGGTGGAAGTGCTACCAGCGACAAGCCAAATGTGCCTCTAACTGCGACTGAAAGCAAGATTCCCGCTGCTAGTGAATCTTTAATTGCTTTGGGACGCCAGATTAGCGAATGCGATCGCACTAACTGTAATCAGAAAAGCGCCCTCAACGACAAACTCACCGCTTTGGTAGAAAAATTTAATCAAGATTTGCAGAAAATTGAAACAGATATCCGCGCTAACCGTGCCACTGACGATGTTTTCTTTGACCCCAGGAAGCTAGCGAAAGCAAGAGAAATAGTCAAAGCACAACCCGGTACGGTGATGATTTACCCTTTGGTACTGGAGAATAAACTTTGGTTGCTAATGTACTCCGAAGGTGATGTCGTCAAGAAAGTTGAAGTCAATGTCGGGCAACAGGAGTTAGGGGAAACTGTCGTTAAATTCCGGAAGATAGTACAAAATAGCGGTTCTGATATTAATGAAGTCAAGAAAATAGGTAAACAACTCTACGACTGGTTAGTCAAACCCCTTGAAGGAGAACTAAAGGCAAACTCGATTAAAAATCTCGTCTTTTCTCTCGATAGGGTGACGCGCTACATTCCCATGAGCGCTCTGTTTGATGGGAAACAATACCTGATTGAAAACTACACCACATACAATGTACTGTCGGCAGATTTGACAGATATGAGCGATAAGCTGCCAGCTGAAACTCAAAATGCCCCGGTGCTGGCAATGGGGTTATCTGATGCTGTCTCTGGTTTCAATTCTCTACCGAATGTAGCAACTGAATTAGATGCCATTGTGCGAAATAAAACTGATGATTCCCAAGGAATTTATCCAGGGATGGAATTCCTGAATCGTGCCTTTGACTTCCGCGCGTTGCGAGACAATCTCACAGGACACAAAATTTTGCACCTGGCGACTCACGGTGTATTTGTTCCAGGTAGCTCAGATAAGTCTTACCTTCTTTTAGGCACAGGTGAACAGCTATCCATTGCCAAGATTAATACTTTGACCGGGTTAAGTAACATTCACTTAGTTGTCCTATCAGCTTGCGAAACTGCCCTCGCCGGTCCTCGTCAAGATGGTGTAGAAATTGCCAGTGTCGCTTACTATTTCATGAACCAAGGAGCTAAAGCGGTGATGGCGTCTCTGTGGGCAGTCAACGATGCCAGCACCAGTCTACTGATGCAGCAATTTTACAAAAACGTGGCTAGTGGCACTCCCCAAAAGCCGATGACCAAAGCCGAAGCCATACGTCAAGCACAACTGAGCCTGTTGCAAGGCAAAATCACCGCCGCAGATGCACCACAACGGGCAATTATTCAGGTTGTCCCGGTATCTGGAGGGCAGACTACCGCCGTCAAGAGCAACAGTCCCGAATTTTCTCACCCTTACTACTGGACACCGTTTATTCTGATTGGCAATGGATTGTAAGGTTATTAGATCGATATTTAGCGATCGCCTTATTTCATGGGTCAAGGGTTAGATCTTTCTACAAGCTAGAGCGTAAAGAAAGCTCAGGACTCGGTAGACTGAAAAAAACGCATATAGTTGCTCTTATTGTGGGCTTTTAATGTCTGAAAATCCTTGCCTCAGTTTGGCGATCGCTCGTCTATCATCAACCGCTGGGGCAGAAAACTTTGCTATTTGGGTACTCAAAGCTCCCTATCCTGGGGGTTATGTTCATCATGACCGTACTTGGTCTGAGAGTATGACTCAGACCTGGCTGGCGTGGCAGGAGATGTTTTCCCTACGAGGTCTGCCCCACGTACCTTTGATTCATCATGCGACTCAGTCTGCCCGTAACTTGCCCCCCGATAGCGATATCGGTGCTAATGGTCAGACCACGAGCTATAGTAGTCGCCTGATGCAGCATTTGGGAATTGACCTGTGGGCATGGCTGTTTGAGGGTCCGATTCAAAATACTCTGGCTCAAAGTCAAGGAATTGCGATCGGACAAAATAAACCGCTGCGTCTGCGATTGGAAATTCGCGATCCAGATTTCATTCCCCTACCCTGGGAAATCATGCAACCCATGGTAGGTAAACAGCCAATCTCTTTATCGCAGCAAGTGCTGTTTAGTCGCACCACCAGTGATGTTGACGCACTTAAACCCTTTACCCGCTCAAACCAAGCCTTAAACATTTTGCTGGTATTGGGACAAGATGTCCAAAGACCTACCCGTTCAGCTGCGGGTTTGCAACTAGAACAAGAAGCCGCCGCTTTGGCAAATGTTCTCAAAGCTTGTGGACAACCCAACGCTACTAACGAACGATTTTTTGCCCCGGTTGCCTGCCACGTCGAGACACTGCTACAGCCAACCCCAGCCGAACTGATCGGTGCGTTGGAAACGGGAGTCTATAACGTACTGTTTTATGCTGGACATGGCGAACCAGCACCAGATGGTGGTTTGTTGTTTTTACGCCCTGATGCCAACATTAACGGCACAGAACTTGCCCAAGTTCTGGTTCGCACTCAGGTAACCTTAGCCGTGTTTAATGCTTGCTGGGGGGCACAACCCGACCAAATCGGGTCGCAAACCAGTCCTCGCAGCAGTTTAGCCGAGGTGCTAATTCATCATGGCGTTCCTGCTGTCTTGGGGATGCGCGACTCGATCGCCGATCAGGAAGCGTTAAGCTTTATTCAAACCCTTGCCCAAGCCCTTGCTACCCGAATGCCAATTGACCAAGCCGTGGCAGTGGCAAGGCAACAAATGTTAACGCTTTACAAATTCAACCAACCCGCTTGGACTCTACCAGTGCTTTATATGCATCCTGAGTTTGAAGGCGAGTTGATTAAACCCCTAGATAATGGCATTACTGAACTCCCCATTATGCCACCCAGTTATCTTACAATTCCCACTCAAATTGCTGCCTTGCGCTCTTTAGAAACCGAGCAGGTTTGGCACATTCGGGGTGGCTTAATGCGAGTCGGTCGCCGTCTGGAAAACGATTTAGTAATTCACGAACCGTGGGTCAGTCAACAACACGCAGAAATTATCTGCCGCGATGATGTTTCTGCCAAAGAAACTCAACCCACTTTCTTTTTGCGCGATTTTTCCCGCTACGGCACGTTTTTGCGTCCCAACAGCGAATCGGAAAGCGAAAGGGAAGCCAGTCAAGAGTCAAAGGCAGATCGCAGTTTAGGTTGGCAAAAAATCCACCATCAGGAAGTACCCTTACAATCAGGTATCCAACTAAAGTTTGGCAGTACACATGGTCAAGCTTTGGAGTTTATTATTGAAGCTTCAGGTTAACTTGTTGTTCCTAAAGGACGAACAAACCTGCCAAAAATGTCTGAAAGTAATATCCTGTAAGCCTAGTATATATTTTACGACCGATTGCGGAACTTCCTAGATTGCCAATGTAGCTACCCATACCAGGTTCCATCTACCTTAGATCACAGGAGAAGCATTATGTCAAGCCAACCTATTCAATATTATGAAGATCGTGAGGATGCTTTGAGCGGCGTAAAAGGAGAACTACTGGAAGTCCTCTTACACTCAGAGGACAATTGTTATCCTTGGAATCCAATGGAACCTGAGGCAGAGGATTATTTTGCCGAACTGGAACGAGGGTATTTACTCCCGGATTGGCAAGAGGATGAGGAAATGAAAAGCGCTTCCCAAGGGTTTTTCAACCAACTGCATCAGTGCTGGGCATCTCTGAGTTTGTCAGCAAGTGAGACGTTGAAGGGGTCTTTAGGCCATCGTTTTTCTGCCCTGCTACCCCAATCATGGCTAGAGGCGATCGCCAATAAAGCTCAACAAGTTGTCTCAACTAACTTATCTTTAGCCGACCAATTGGTATTGTGTGTCAAGCCATTGTTACCAAGCTGGACGGAAGAAGATTTGCTGGTTTTAGCTCGTCCTTTGGCTTACGCCATGCGAGGTAACTCAGAACCCGTTCCATCGGCAGATTGGGAAGAGTTATCTCAGATGGAACAGGTACGTCTGAGTCTGAGAGTAGCTCACTCGGCTCTCGTTCAACTCAATGATGCCACGGAAAACTTGGAACAGTCATAGCGCTGTAACCCATTACCGAAAGATAACGCCTATTGAACCCAACAACTAATTAGCCAATCGGTTCAGGATATCAGGGAGGCACTTTATAATAACACCATTTCGCTATCGAGGCAGTGATAGGTGTAGGTATTGGGTGTGTAGGTATTGGGTGTTAGATGTAAGAGGATGCAACTACTGTGTATCTATTTAAATTATAGGGATGAGTATTTCCACCTAACACCTACTACCTCCCCTTGAGTTAGAACCAGAGGAAATTCAAGCAAACATTCAGCCGCTTTCTAAAATAATACGCGGCGAACTTGGCGTTAACAGTCGCCAGGGAGTCGATACAACCTTTTGGTTTACTTTACCGCTCACCTCGAACCAATTGAGCGATCGCAGTTATTAAGGTTCCCACTTCGACTGGCTTAGTAATGTGCCCCTGAAATCCAGCGTTGACGATTTTTTCCGTGTCCGCCTCCCCAGCAT